>CACZRK010000255.1 GCA_902783515.1 uncultured Coriobacteriaceae bacterium
CGCTCGTGGCTGGCGCAGGCAGCGCGCTCGTGATCGCGGCGATGTACGCGCCGGTGGCAACGATGGGGCTCGTGCTCGCGGGAGGCCTGATGCTGGGCGCCGGACTTGCGTGGCTCTCGCTGCAATGGCAGCGCTGCTTCGCCTCGATGGACGAGCGGCGGTGCAACGACGCGATGCTGATCGGCACGGCGCTCGGCGCGATCACGTATTTCTGCCTGCATCTCCTGCCCGTGGCGCTCACCGCGTTCCTGGTGCCCGCCGTGCTGCTGCCGCTGTGTGCGCTCTGCCTCGCACTCGCGTCGCGCGACGTTGACCTGTGTCAGCCCATGTTCGAGGACGTGCCGCGCGATCACCCCCGTGCGTACCGCGGCCTGGTGCGTGACCTGTGGCGCAGTATGGTGAGCGTCGCGGCGATGGGGTACGTGTGCGGCCTGGCGCGCGGCGTCGCCGTTGCGGTGCCGCAGGTCGGCGACGTCGTGAACGTCGCCTCCATGGCGGGGGCGCTTGTCGCCTCGGCGACACTTCTCGTGCTCAGTCGCGCGCTCACGGCGAGCTTTGGTCTCACGAGCGTGTTCCGCCTGCTATTCGCGCCGGTGACAATTTGTCTCGTGCTTCTCCCGCTCGTGCGCGACGCCGGCCTCAGCCTGTTTGCCGGCCTCACGTACATGGCGTTCTCGCTCGTGACGCTCGTCATGATGATGCAGTGCGCGCAGGTCAGCCGCGATCGTGGCGTCCGCCCGTCGTATCCCTTTGGCCTGTTCGGTACGAGCGCGTTCGCTGCACAGGGTGCGGGGTTCGTGCCTGGCTGGTTGACCGAAGCCGGCAGTGGGTCGGGCGCTGCGGACGCGCTGCTTGGTCTGAGCGGCGCCGATGGTACGGGACGCCTCGCGGTGGCGATGCTCTCGCTGGTGGCGGCCGTTGTCATGGGTCTCGCGCTGCTGGTGATCACGCGAGCATCCGGAGGCATGGCCTCGGCGGCCGCCCGCGAGGACGGCGTGGAGTTTCTGCATGTCCAGGCGAGTGGGGCGAATGCAGCGAGCGTGCGCGCCTCGGCGAACGCGCTGGTGGCGCGGCTGGGCGATGCCGGTGACGCGTTGACCGATCGCATCTCCAAGCAGTGCTTTGTCATTCGCGAGCGCTATGGTCTCTCGGCGCGTGAGGCGGAGGTCGCAGAGCGCATCGCACGCGGTCAGAGCGTCGCGACAATCGCCGATGAGCTCTCCATCTCTGAGAACACCGTGCGCACGCACAGCAAGCACATCTACACGAAGCTGGGCATCCATGCGCGACGGGAGCTCGTGGACCTGTTGGACGCCGTGGACTTCAGCGAGCTCGGCGAGACGGTCATCTGACCTCTGCGTCGCTGGCTCGCAAAGACCCACCCGGCGGCGTCGTACCGTCGCCGAGCCCGCGCCCCGAGCTGCGCATACCGTGCGGACTCGCCGCACCGCGCGTCGTCGCGCCCACGACTTGTCGTAGGATCTCATCGCAAGCGAGAGACGAGAGGGGGACGCGATGGGCGCGATGGACGCAACGGACATGGCGAGCGCGATGGACATGACGGGTGCGACCGGCGCGATAAACGCGACGGGCGCGAACCGCGCGAGCGGCGCGACAGGGGACCTGTCGCCGGTGACGCTGCGCCTCGCGCAGCCTGACGACGCGGCGGCGCTGCGCGCGATCTACGCGCCGTACGTGCGCGACACGGCGATCACCTTCGAGTACGACGTCCCCGACGTCGCGGAGTTCCGCGCCCGCATCCAGGCGACGACGCGCCGCTACCCCTATCTCGTCGCCGTGTGCGACGGGCGCCCGGTCGGCTACGCGTACGCCGGGCAGTTCCACGCGCGCGCCGCGTACGACTGGGCGGTCGAGACGTCCATCTACGTGGTGCGCGACGCCCGGCGCCACGGCGTCGGCCGCACCCTCTACGACGGGCTTGAGGCGTCGCTGCGCGAGATGGGCGTCCTCAACCTGAACGCGTGCATCGCCTACCCGCCTGCGGAGGACGAGCACCTGACCCGCGACAGCGTGCGCTTTCACGAGCACCTCGGCTACGCGATGGTCGGGCGCTTCCACGCCTGCGGGTACAAGTTCGACCGCTGGTACGACATGGTCTGGATGGAGAAGATGATCGGCGAGCACACGTCCCACCAGCCGCCGGTCACGCCGTTTCCGCAGGCACGCGACGCGATTCGCGCGCACTGCGGCATCGCGTGACGCGAGCGGGGCACGGGCATCAAGACGAGGCGAGGTGTGACGCATGACGCAGCGCGCACGGACGGAGGCGGGGGCGATGGCCGTCGCGGGCAGGGGCTCATCAACATCGGCGTCGTCGTCGGGCAGGCTCCTGCCGAGCGGCGCGCCCGCGGCGCGGCCGTACGTGCTCGCCCGCCTGCTCGCCGACCTCGGCGAGACCAGGACCGCCCTGACCGAGCGGACCGTCCGGCGCATCCACGCCTCGCTGCCCGTCCCCGTTGAGCAGGAGGTCCTCTGGGCGGACGTGTCCCTCGGCGTGCGGTCGCATGGCGTCGTGCTGACCGACGCGGGGATCTTCCTCAAGGACGGCCCGGCCGAGGACGTCGATGAGGACGAGGACGACGACGAGGACGGCGGCATCCTGGCGGCCATGACGCTGCCGGGCCTTGACGACGATGACGAGCGCGACGACGACCGCGTGGTCGACGAGGGCATCGGCTACCACTACGTCCGCTGGGAGAGCTTTGACCCCGCGCGCGTGAGCCACCGTGACGGGGCGCCGACGCTGGACGGCGAGCCGTTCTGCGACGGACCGCGCTTCCGCGCGATCGCCAACGCGTGCGTGCGCTACAACAACCGGCGCGTGCGCGCGCGGCGCGCGGGGCGGGCGGCGGTCCGCGGGACGGGGTTGTTCGGAACGGGGACGCCCGTCCGGTCGGTGTGCCGCTCCACGCCGGAGGCGACCGTCTCCTTCTGCTTCGGCGAGGACGGCGCGTACAAGTTCTACACCGACGACGGCCTGCCCAAGTTCCTGGAGGTCCCGCTGGACCAGTACGACGCCGTGCTGCGCCGCATGCGCGCGCACGTCCAGGCCGGCGACGTGCCCGGGCTGGACGACCCGGCGATGGCCGCCGTCCTCGTGCGGGCGGGCACCTACACCTACGGGCAGGCCGTCAACGTCGCGCGCACCGGGCAGGCGCCGAACGTCGCGTATCGCGAGCGGACCGGCTCGGTGCTGTGCCGCGACCCGCGCGGCCTGGGCTTCTGGCTCACCGTTTGGCTGCGGGCGCGCATGGTGGTCACGCGGGGGAAGGCCGACGAGTCCGGCGCCGTCGCCGGGCAGGTCTCCGACGCCGTCTCCGAGGTGCTCGCCGACGGCGCGCGGGCGCAGGCCGACGCCGGGAAGGACGCGCGCCTCGCGGCGGGCGAGGGCGTGGCGAAGGTGATCGCGAGCAACGCCGTCTCCACCGCCGGCTACGCGCTGGGCTCCACCGGCGCGCGCGTGCTGCTGTCCGCGGTCGGCGTCGCCTCCGGCCCGCTCGGCATGATCGCCGGCATGGCGCTGGGCGACGTGATCGGCAGGCGCGGCACCGAGGCGGTGGGCATGGCGCGCGACCTGTTCTTTGAGCCGAAGGCGCGCATCATGGAGCGCCTGCTGAACGGCGTCATCGCCAACGTCGTGTTCGAGCACGCGCTGACGCCTGCGGAGCAGGGCGCCCTCGCCGAGCTCATGGCGCGCGTCGACCCGCGCGCCTACCAGCGCCTCGGCGCCGACCTCGCGCAGACCGACCGCCAGGAGGACCTGATCCGCGCGTTCGTGACCCCGCTCGTCCAGACGATCCGCCGCGCGTAGGCGCCTGCCGGCATCACGGCGCGCGGGCCGCGCGGGCTATCCGAGCACGTCCGCCAGCTCGCCCACCGTCGTCGCGATCGCGACGACGCCCGCCTCCACGAGCTCCGCCCGCTCGGCGGTCCCGCCGTAGAGCACGCCGACGCAGGGCATGCCCGCCCGCCGCGCCGCCTGCGCGTCGTAGCAGCGGTCGCCCACCATCACGGCGTCGTCCGGGGACGCCCCCATCGCGGCGAGGCAGCGCTGGATCTGCGCGGTCTTGTCGGCGGACGCGTGGTCGTCGGCGCCGCGCACGGCGTCAAAGAGCCCCAGCACGCCCTGCTCGGCGAGCATGCGGCGCACGAGATCGTCGCGCTTGGAGCTCGCGACGGCAAGGTGGCGCCCCTCGTCGCGCAGCCGCTCGAGCAGCGCGCGCATCCCGCCGAACAGCGGGTAGTCCTCCACGCCGAGCGTACCGAAGATCTCGCGGTAGCGCGCCGTGAGCCGCTCGGCGTCCTTCGGCGGGATGCCGTAGATCATCGTGTAGCCCAGGGGGAAGGGCGGGCCGATCAGGCGCCGCAGGTCGCCCATCTGCTCGTCGGTCATGCCGTACGCGGACAGCACCTGCCGCGCGACCCGCATGATGGCGGGCGACGTGTTTGCGAGCGTGCCGTCGTAGTCAAAGACGATCGTCGGGCGTGCCGCGACGCCCGCCTGGCCTTCGGGGATCTCTGTCATGTGCCCGCCCCTCTCGATGTGGATGATGACGTGAATGCCCGCGGCGCGACCCGCCGCAGGCGCGTCCGGGATTGTAGCGCACGCCCGCGCCGCGGGCGTCGGGGAGCGCGCAAGACGCATGCGATGACCTCGTCGTATGCAAATCGTGTCGATGACTTCCACTTCTGCATGCGCCGGTCATGCACACGTGCCCCTCATGCCTCCAAACATGCGCTCACCGGTGCGGCGCGCACTGTGTAGGATTGGTGATGACGCGTCGAGCGACGCGCGGGGAGAGGGTCCCGCGCCCGACGCGCGACGGCGTGGCGCGGCCGCGGCGCGAGGGGCGCGCCGCAGGCACGGCGCACGCGACTCACCAAGGGGA
>CACZRK010000256.1 GCA_902783515.1 uncultured Coriobacteriaceae bacterium
GTGTGACGACGCGCGGGAGACGGCGCGAGAAGGGGGCGTGAGCGTGGCAGGCATCGGCGTCGACATCGTGGAGATCGCGCGCATGCGCGCCGTCCTGCTACGCACGCCTCGCTTCCGCGAGCGCGTGTTCACCGAGGGCGAGCGCTCATGGTGCGATCGGCGCGCGAACGCGGCGGCGTCGTACGCCGGCTGCTTCGCCGCGCGCGAGGCGGTCCTCAAGGCGCTCGGCACGGGCTTCTCGGACGGCGTGACGTACACGGACGTGTCCGTGTCCCACGACGACCGCGGCAAGCCGATCGCCGTGCTCGCGGGTCGCGCGCGCGAGATCGCCGAGGAGCAGGGCGTGACCGAGGTGTTCATCTCCATCTCGCACACCCGCGAGCTCGCGGTCGCCAACGCGGTCGCCGCCACGCCCGACGTCGTGCCGCAGCGCAAGGAGCGCCGCGACGAGCGCGCGACGATCGCGGCCGAGTTCCGGCGCGCGCGCAGGATTCTGGACGACGTGGATCGCGAAGGGGATGCGTAGGCGATGCAGTGGGTTCTGAGCGTTGAGGACACGCGCGAACTTGAGTGCCGGATCATCGAAGGCGGCGTGTCCGCCGCCGAGCTCATGCGTCGCGCGGGCGGCGTCGTCGCCATGCAGGCGGCCGAGCTCGCCGAGGGCGGTCACATCGTCGTCATGTGCGGCACCGGCAACAACGGCGGCGACGGCTGGGTGTGCGCCGCGAGCCTCGCCTCGCACGGCACCCCGGTGACGGTCGTGACGCCGGTCGCCCCTGAGGAACTGAGCGGCGAGCTGCCGCGCACGATGGCGGCGCGCGCCGTGCGCGCGGGCGTCCGCGTGCGCGTGAGCCCGGACGCCGACGCGCTCGCGGGGTTGCTCGGCGACGCGGACGTGCTCGTGGACGCGTGCTTCGGCACCGGCTTTCACGGCGCGCTGCCCGAACCGTACGCGACGTGGGTCCAGGTGACCGACGAGAGCTTCCTGGGCCAGGTCGTCTCCGTTGACGTCCCGAGCGGCGTGAGCGCCTCGACCGGCATGGCGGAGGGCCCCTACTTCATGGCCGACCGGACGGTGACGATGTTCGCCGCCAAGCCAGGCCTGCTCAGCGGCGTCGGGCGCGTCGCGTCGGGCGAGATCGTGGTCGCCAGCCTCGCCGCCCGCGACGGGGCGACGGACGTCGAGGAGCTCGCCGAGACCGTCGCCCTTGAGGAGGGCGACTACCTGGACGCCTTCCCTGCGCCCGACGTCATGCAGGACAAGTATGCGCGCGGCAGGGTGCTCGTGGTCGCCGGCTCGCGGCGCTACCCGGGCGCGGCGATCATGGCGGCCCTTGCGGCGGCCCGCGCCGGTGCGGGATACGTGACGCTCGCGGTGCCCGAGCCCGTCGTCGCGATCGCCCAGAGCCACCTGCTCACCATCCCCGTCGTCGGGCTGCCGTGCGACGTGGAGGGGTCGTTCGGGATCATGGCCGCCGAGGAGGTCGGGCGCCTGGCGAACCACGCGGACGTCGTGCTCGCCGGGCCGGGCATGACGCGCAGCGACGGCGCCTGCGAGGCCGTGCGCGCGGTGCTGCGCAGCAAGGCGGCGGTCGTCCTGGACGCCGACGCCCTGAACGCGGTGACCAGGATGTGCACCGGCTCGGCGCTCAAGCGCCCGAACCTGCTTCGCCGCGAGGCGCCGCTCGTGCTGACGCCGCACCATCGCGAGCTCGCGCGCCTCGTGGGGCGCGATGACGTCGCGTCCATCGCGAGCATGCACGACGCGATCGAGGCGGCGCGCTCGCTGGCGTGGGCCGTCGGCTCCGAGAACTTCGCGATCGTCGAGAAGGGCGAGGTCACCGCGGTCACTGGCGTCGACCGGACGGCGATCGTCGCGCCTGGGCCGGAGGCGCTCGCGACCGCGGGCACCGGCGACGTGCTGGCGGGCGTCTGCGCAGGCTTCCTCGCGCAGCTGCAGGCGCAGGCCGGCGCGGACGGCATCGGCGCGAGCGACCTCGTCATGCTCATGGCGGGCGCGGACCGCGTGCACGCGGTCGCCGGCGAGCTCGCGTGCGTGGCGCGCGGCTCCCGCGGCATCATCGCCTCCGACCTCATCGACCGCGTGGGCCTCGCGTATGACGAGCTCATGCGCCGCGCCAACGAGAGCTTTGAGGTTGCGGACGACGACGCGA
>CACZRK010000257.1 GCA_902783515.1 uncultured Coriobacteriaceae bacterium
CGGCGGGCGCAGGCGCAGGCGACGCGGGCGACACGGGCGACGACCAAACCGATGCCGGCGCACAGACAGACGCCGAGGCGGAAGACCCCAGCGTCCTCGAGGTCACCGGCGACGCCCCTGCGATCACGATCGGCGTCAACCGTCTCGGCACGGACGGCACGGCGACCGTCGAGGTCGTTCTCGCCCCCGGGACCAAGACAGCGCCGGGCGTCTTCGTCATGGGCGACGGGGTGCGCCGCGTCCAGACGACGTCAGAGGAGACGACGGAGGGGACGTCAGAGCACGTCACGATCACGACCGACGCGACGGGCGCCGTCACGATGCGCGTCATGGCTGACGGGCGTGGCTGCGCGGCGCAGGTCAGGCTCTGGCTGGACGAGAAGGTCATCGCACACAAGGACCTTGACGGCAGCGCGCCTCGGCTGCGGATGCGCGCGATGCGGGCCCCGGCGGCAGGCGGCTGGCGGCGGTTCGCCTGCAGCGGCTATTACGACAACACGACCCAGCCCACGGCCGACACGATCGCGCGCATCACGGACGCGGACACGGGCGAGGTCGCCTATTGCAACAACATGAATCTCTGGGCACCCGCGGACCCCCATCACGGTTCGTCCGAGCCCGTCACGTACGGCTCGTGGTCGTTCCCGAGCGATCCCGCCGAGGCGATGGACTCCGGGCAGAACCTGCTTGACTTCATCCTCTTCCACGGCTATCCGATTGACCCGACAGTCGGTGGGCGCTGCCCGGACGCGCAGGACGCCCAGGCCGCGACGCAGTGGGCGATCTGGTACTACACGAACGTCGGGTGCTTCCCCACCGACCAGGCCCCGGCCGACGCATGGTCGGCCGGGTTCTGGGGAGCCTTTGACTACCTCATCCAGGGCGCCGGCGCGTATGACGCGGCGCGGCGCGGCGATCCCGGTGCGTTCCACCCCGAGGCGGGGACCTGCCTGGTGTGGACGAGCGGCGACGATCAGCTGCAGAGCCTCCTGACCGCCCAGCCGCGCTGGGGCTGGGTCGACGTCCAGAAGCTCTCTGGTGCGCCTGAGCTCACCCAGGACAACGCCGCGTACTCGCTCGCGGGCGCGACCTTCGTCGTCACGCAGGCGGACGGCACCGTCGTCGCCACGATGACCACGGACGAGCACGGGGCAGCGGGGGCTCTCGTGCCGTGTGGCAGCCTCTCCGTCACGGAGACCGTCGCCCCGCCGGGCTTCGTCGCCGCGAAGCCGCAGACGGCCGAGGTCCACGGCGGCCCCGTGCATGTCGCGCTCGACGTCGTCGACCCGCCGGTCCTCGGTGGGCTCACGGTCGAGAAGCACGCCGGCGCCTCGGACGGCGACCCACTGGCAGGCGCGACGTTCGAGATCAGGCGCGCAGCCGACGACGCGACGGTCGCGACCATCGTCACCGACGCGTCCGGCGTCGCGCGCACGGGCCAGCAGGCGCTGCCGCTCGGCGACTACGTGCTCGTGGAGACCGACGCCCCCGCTGGCTACCTCGCCTGCGACCCCCTGCCGTTCAGCGTCACCGGCGACGAGACGCAGGTGAGCCTGCGGGCGGTCGACCTTCCGGCGACCTTCGACGTCACGGTCCTCAAGGCATCCGCCGTGACGGGCGCCCCGCTTGCCGGCGCGACGTTCGAGCTCCTCGCGCCGACGGACGCGGCGACAGACGTCACGTCCCTCACGCGCGAGGAGCAGGACGCGGATGCCTGGCGGACCGTCGCAACGGCGCGCACGGGCGACGACGGGATCATGACCCTCTCCGAGGTGCCCGCCGGCGCGTACCTGCTGCGCGAGACCGTCGCGCCCGTCGGCTTCGCCCTGCCGCACGACGGCGTCGCGCTCATCGTGGCGCCGGATGGCGCCGTGACTGCTCGGCAGGCGGGGCTCCCCGACGCGCCGGCTGTCTCCCTGCGTGACGACGGGACCGTCGTGGTATCGGACGCGCCCGTGCCCCAGACGCTGCCGAGCGCCGGCGGCACCACGCTGCCGCGACGGATCGCGCTCGTCCTCTCGCTCGCGTCGATCGGGGGGCTCGTCGCGCTGATCGTTCGGAACGCCCGCGGCTGTGGTCGCGGGCTCCTGTGAGCGACCCGTCGTGAGCGGCGTCGCCAGGACGCGCGGGCGCGGCCCTCCGTCGATGCGGACGTGCAACGCGCAGCGCACCATCCACCAGAAAGGCGGTCATCCATGAACAACCCCACACGGCGCGCCATCAGGCAGCTGCTCGACGCCGGGCGCCGGCGCACGACCCTCTCGACCTCACAGGCCATCGTCATGATGGTGCTCGCCGGCATTGCGGCGGTGGCAATCATAAGCTCGGTCGTCATGACGAGGTGGGCGCTGGCGTCGCCGACGGAGCTTCCCGAGCGAGGCCACGCCGCGTCCCTCACGCTGCACAAGTATGCGCTGCCGGATAGCGTGGAGCCCGGAGGGCCCTCGGACGGCTCGCTCGCCGACGCTGTCCCGGGCGGCGCCGAGCCGCTCGCAGGCATCACGTTCGAGGCGCGGCGCGTGTACTCGCAGGCCGAGGTCGACGCGCTCGTCTCGACGTCCTCGCAGGCACGCGAGGACTTCCAGGACGCCGGCAGCATCGCGGCGGCTGCGCGCGGCTACCTCTGGCTCGCGAAGGACGCCGTGCTCACGGGCGCGACCGGCGAGGACGGCTCCGTCACGTTTGACCTGACGGGCCGCCTCGGCACGTACCTGGTGAGCGAGCGCCCCGACGCCCGCGTCGAGCGCGCGGCAGACCCCTTCCTCGTGAACGTCCCGATGGTCGACCCCGACAACGCCACGGCATGGCTCTATGACGTGCACGCGTACCCGAAGAACTATCGGGTTGACGTCGACAAGAAGATCCTTGACGGCGACCGTGAGCTCACGGACGTCAGCGCCGCGCAGGGCGAGCCCGTGACGTTCAAGGCGAGCTGCGACATCCCCTCCGACGTCGCGTCCGACACCGCCTTCACCATGACCGACGCGCTTGACCCGCGCCTCACCGTCGCGCAGGACGTCCCCGACCTCGTCGTCTCCGTCGGCGAGGCAAGGCTCACGCGTGGCACCGACTACACCGTCGTCGTCCAGGGCGAGTCCGTGGACGGCGGCGCCTCGCGACAGGTGCTGACCGTTGACCTGACCCCCGGCGTCAAGCGGCTAGCGCAGTTTCTCGGCTCGGCGCGGGCGGGCGACGCGCGCGTCAGCGTGACCTTCGCGGCGCGGCCCAACGAGCTCGCGACCAGCGGGAGCGTGCCCAACGGCGCCACCTTCGCCATCACGAACGCGGTCGGGTCGCATCACGCCTTTGAGACGCCGCTCGTGCACGTGCACCTCACGAGGATCGACGTCACGAAGGTGGACGGCTCCGACGGCCGCACGCCCCTCTCCGGCGCGCACTTCCGCGTCGCGACCTCGCTTGAGGCTGCGCAGGCGGGCACGTGGCTGCACAGGGTCACGCGCGACGGCGTTGACGCGGGCCCGCTGGAGGTCGTCACCGACGCGGACGGGCATGCGACGGTTCCGGGCCTGTCCTACGACCTTGCCGGCACGACGGAATACTATCTGGTGGAGACTGCCGCCCCGGACGGCTTTGAGCCGAACGCCAACCCGATCCGCGTGCGCGTGGACGCCGAGGACGTGACGTCCACGACGTCGGACGCGACGCCGACGGCGTCGGTCGTCGTCCCCAACTTCGCGATGCCGGAGCTCCCTGCGACCGGCGGCGTCCGCTCGCACGCCCTGCTCGTGAGCGGGATCGCGGTCGTGCTCGCCGCGCTCGGCGGCGGCGCGTGCGCGGTGGCGCGCGGCACGCGGCGCCATGCCCGGTAGGGTGACGGGCCTGTCGGCGC
>CACZRK010000258.1 GCA_902783515.1 uncultured Coriobacteriaceae bacterium
GGGCGCCCGGCGCGCCTGACGCGCCCGTGGCGCCGTGCGCGCCCGACGCGCGACGTCCCCTCGTAAGTATCGCACACGCCCGCGGCCCGCGCCCGCGCCCCGCCGGCGTCCGGGATCGGCCGACGCTACCCGTCCCGGCGGTCATGCGCGCGGCTCCGCGCATGCGCCCCGTCAGCCGCGACGATGCTCGCGGCGTGCACGTCGTCGGGGTCGGGCGCCTCCATGGCGATGGGCTCGCCCGCCCGGCGCGCCGCGGCACGCGCCGCCGCGCCCTCCACGGAGTCGCCGGCCGGCAGGACGTTCGCCTCGATCTCGCGGTCCGTGGCGCTCTTGCCGCCGGGCGCCTCGACGTCAAACGGCACCGCGGGCGTGACGAGGCTCACGATCGGGACGATCGCCAGCGAGATGAGCATCGTGAGCGCACCGCAGTTGATGGGGCTCGGGATGAAGCCGAGCGCCATGTTTGCGACCGTCATGCCCACGCCCACGGCGAAGCTCGCCCACACGGCGGCGCGGCTCACGCGCCGGCTGTACAAGCCCCACAGGAACGGCCCGAGGAACGACCCGGCCAGCGCGCCCCAGCTGTAGCCCATGAGCTGCGCGATGAACGTGATCGCGCTGTTGTACTGCACGAGCGCGATGGCGGCGGAGACGGCCACGAACGCGACGACGAGCACGCGCATCCACCGCACCTGGCGCCGCTCGCTCATGTCCCTGATCAGGTTGCCCTTCACCACGTCCAGCGTGAGGACCGAGCTCGAGGTGAGCACCAGCGACGACAGCGTGCTCATGGACGCGGAGAGCACGAGCACGACGACAAGGCCGACGAGCAGGTCGGGCAGCGTGCCGAGCATGGTCGGGACGATCGAGTCGTACACGGGCAGGCCGGTCGCGGGGCTGTAGGCGATCCGGTCGGCATACAGGCGTCCGAAGCCGCCGAGGAAGTAGCTGCCGCCCGCGACGACGAAGGCGAACAGCGTGGAGATGATCGCGCCCTGCTTGATGGCCGGGCCGGTCTTGATCGCGTAGAACTTCTGCACCATCTGCGGCAGGCCCCAGGTGCCCAGGCTCGTGAGGATGACGACGCCGATGAGGTTGAGCAGGTCGGGGCCGAACATGCTCGTGAACTCGCCCATGATCTGGCCGTAGGACGACGGGTCGGTCGCCGCAGGCTGGACCTGCGACAGCGAGATGATCGCCTGCGAGAAGCCGCCGTTGTCCTGCAGCACCGCCGCGATGACGGCCACGATACCGGCGAGCATGACGATGCCCTGGATGAAGTCGTTGAGCACCGTCGCCATGTAGCCGCCGAGCACGACGTACACGCAGGTCACGACCGCCATGCCGACGATGCACGCCTCATAGGGCAAGCCAAACGCCATCTCGAACAGCCGCGAGAGGCCGTTGTACACGCCGGCGGTGTACGGGATCAGGAACACGAAGACGATGGCCGCGGCGGCGATGCGCAGCCCCTTGCTCTGGTAGCGCGTGCCGAAGAACTCCGGCATGGTGGAGGCGTGCAGGCGCTGCGTGATCTCGCGCGTGCGCGGGCCGAGGACCCACCACGCCAGCAGGCTGCCGAGGATGGCGTTGCCGATGCCCGCCCACACGGCCGAGATGCCGTACTACCAGCCGAACTGGCCGGCATAGCCGATGAAGACGACCGCGGAGAAGTACGCGGTGCCGTACGCGAAGGCGGAGAGCCAGGGCCCGACGCTGCGCCCGCCGAGCACGAAGCCCTCCACGCCCTGCGCCCGCCTGCGGCTGTAGACGCCGACGCCGACGGCGACGGCGATGAACGCGACGATCATGACGATCTTTGCTGCCATGGGTTCCCCCGATCAGACGTCGATGCGCATGCCCGAGCGCACGGCGATACCTGCCGATCGGTCACCGCGGCGGCGCGACGCGTCGCCGGGCGCTCAGGCAGCAATCGCCGTGCGCTCGCAATATCGACCGTCGCAGTGACGGCCGTCGCATCCGGCGTATCGGGCGTATCGGGCGGCGCTCAGGCGGCGACCGTCGCGCGTGGCGACGCACGATGCGATGTATGTGCGACGCGGCATGGCGGTCTCCTGCGATGATGCGCGGGCGCCCCGCGTCGCCGACGGCGGCGCGAGCCTCTGCCCGCATGGGGTGAGCGTGGCCGCATTATAGGCACGAGGCGTCCGGACGCCCGTGCGCGGCCGGGCAAGTTCTCCCGTTGGAAACAATGCGGCGCCCCGTCGCCCGCGGCCCGCGCCGCGCGGCCGCCTCGCGCACGCAAAGGGGCGGGCGACCCGTCGGA
>CACZRK010000259.1 GCA_902783515.1 uncultured Coriobacteriaceae bacterium
GGCGGCAGAGCCGGAGGCTCCCGCGCAGGCCGCGCAGGCTGAGGCGGAGGTCGACGAGGCCGAGCGCGCACGCCGCGAGGCGGCGGCGAAGGCGGCGCGCGAGTTCGCCGCCTCGCGGCGGTCGGGCACGGGCAAGTGAGGGCGCGCCGCGGCCGTGCGATCGCGCGTCGTGACCAGGCGCGAGAGCCGGGTGCGCGTCATGCTACCAGCCGGTAGCAGATGAGTGGCGAACAACAAAGCGGGCCCGCGACCAAGAGGCTGCGGGCCCGCTTTCGTGGGGCGATGCACTGTGCCTGGGTGCCTGGCCAGCGATGACGAAGACCGTGCGACGAGGGCCGTGCGGTAGCGGGACGGTAGCGGGCGGTTGCGCCCCTGCTTCGGCTAGAAGGTGGCGAGGACTTCGGGCGTGAGCCTGGTGAGCGCCGCCACGGCGACGCGCACGGAGTTCTCCACGTCGTCGAGCGCGGCGATCGCGGTGCCGGAGTGGATGTAGCGGCAGGGCACGCCGCTGACGACGCAGGGGATGCCCTCGTCCATGAGATGGGCGACGCCGCCGTCCGTCCCGCCGCCCGTGCGCACGGCGCCCTGCGCGGGCAGGCCGGCGTCGACGGCGGCCTTGAGGACGAAGCGCTGGTAGCGCGGGTTCGTGATCATGCAGACGTCCGCGTAGCGGAACATCGGCCCCCGCTTGAGGCGGCACTGCATGTCGGCGGGAACGCCGAAGGTGTCGTCGGCGGGGGCGCCCTCGTACATGTAGCAGACGGCAGGCCTGAAGTGACGGACGCTCGCCGCGACGCCGCGCTCGCCGACCTCCTCCTGGGCGCTCACGCTGGCGACGAAGTCAAACGGCAGGTCGTCGCGGGTGGCGAGCTCATGCAGCGTGAGGAGCATCGCCGCAACGCCCACGCGGCAGTCAAAGGCCTTGCCGAACAGCACGCGGTTGCGCTCGTCATAGGTCAGCCTCGTCGCGGGGACGACGGGCTCGCCGATGCCGACGCGGAAGTTCTCGACGGCGTCCTGCGCGCTCGCGGCGCCCACGTCGATCGTCATCTCGGGAATCTCGGTGCCGGCCTTCTCGGCCGCCGTCATGAAGTGCGGGGGCTTCACGCCCACGACGCCGGGGATCCAGTCGCCGTCGACGGTCCGGACGAGCACGTCCTGCCCGCCAAGTGACGCGCGCGCATACCCACCGAGCTGGATGAACGTGAGGCAGCCGGTGTCGCGGACGGACTTCGTCATGAGGCCCACCTCGTCGCCGTGCGCGTCCAGCATGACGACGGGCTTGGTGCCCGTGAAGGTGTGCGGGGTGAGCCATCCGCACCGCAGCGAGTTGGTCTGCATCGTGGCAAACGGTTCGCAGAAGTCGCGGACGACGTCCAGCGTCTCGTCCTCGAATCCCGAGCAGGCGCGGGCGTTCGAGAGTGCCTCGACGAGGCGCACGACCTCCGAGTCGTTGAGGTCCATGGGTATGCGCTCCCTTCTCTTGCTCCCCGGCGCGTCGCGCGTCAGAGGGTGACGATGCTGCGCGCCCATTGTAGGAGACGGTGACAGAAAGTGACCCGGTTGGGTACAACAACCATACGTATTGGAAGAGAGTGTGTGCCGTCAAAGGGGCAGGCAAGCCCATGCGCCGCGACGCCGCGACGCGCGCCGTCGGAGCAGGGTCCGCCGATAGGGGTACACGCCGGGCCCGCCTCGGGACGGGCGACAGAAGAAAGGGGTGCGTCATGACGCTGTTCGGGATGACCGTACCGACGCCGGTCTTCTGGGTCATCGTCGCCGTCATCATCGTCGCGATCATCGCCGCCATCGCGGTGCCGATCGCCAAGGGCTACAAGGACGAGATGAAGAAGACGGGCAAGTCAGGTAAGTCGGGCGCGAAGAAGTCCGCGTCCAAGAAGAGGTAGCGGTCGCGCCCTCCACGCCGCGATGCGTCGGCGTGCCCTGTGGCGGCGCCGCACGAGCGCACGTCCACGTCGAGACTCCCTTGGGACGACGAAGGCCTGGCACCTGCGGGTTGCCAGGTCTTCGTCGTTTCTGTTGCGTGAGACTTCGGGGGCCGCTCACGCCCTTGGGCGGGCGTCGGACGACGCCGGTTCTCCCTCGGCGAGCGGCATGGCCGAGCATATGAGCGCACGGCGCGGATGCAACGTGATCCCGCGAAGCAATAGCTATGGGATTTCACCACAAAATGATCAATAAAGGCAGTTCTGCGGTGCGCAACAAGGTGCTACCGGAGCTGCATACATGCGGCAACCGTATGGCAACCATACGGCAACTGCAGGTAAAAGGCGCTGTTCGTGGACTAGGGGCGCAAGGGGACGCGCTGGGTGCGGCATGAGCACGAGACCGTGCGAGCGCATATCCGGGCCGTGCATGATGCGATAAGCGTTCGTTACTAAACGAATTCTAATGGACTGTGGTGCGTGTACCACCAAAAGCGGTATTGAACGCCGTGATTCGGCTTGATAGACAACGGAATAGGCTGGCGTAATCTCTCGCGGGGCTCTGATGCCCGCGGGTGCGCCGATCCGAAGTCCCGAAGGAAGGAGCCGCGGGCCCATATGCCGCTTGGGTCGCGCGAGGAGCCGAGTGAACGGAGTCGCCATGAACAGTCCCAGAGTTGTCGCGAGGCCGGGAGGCGCAACGCCTCCACGCCTGCTGGCACAGCTTCTGATCGCCCTTGTCGTCGCGCTGTCGGCGATCGTCGCCGCAGGCGTCGTCTCGCCCGCGGCCGCGCTCGCCGAGGAGCCGAGCGTGCCGAAGACCAGCAAGACGCTTACCGACAACGGTGACGGCACCTACCTGCTGAACCTGAGCGTGACCGGCGCGGCGAGCATGTCCACCGAGCACACGAAGGCGAACGTCGTCATCGTCATGGACGTCTCCGGATCCATGAACTCCCACGACGCGAGCGCGACCGGTGGCTACGGCGTGTCCAACGGCTCGTACATCGAGCTCTACGACGCAGGCGGCAATCGCGTCGCCGATGGCTACACGGGCACCGTGTACTATCGGAACTGGCAAGGAAACCTTCGCGTCTACTACGGCACGCGCTACACGATCCAGACGCGGCTCGACATCGCGAAGAGTGCGACTGACAGCCTCGTCAGGACGCTCGCCGCGAACAACACGTCGGCGGACGACGACACCGTGGAGATCACGTTTGAGACGTTCGCCAGCTACGCGAACACGGACGCGAGCTCCTATGGCACGTGGTACGCCGGAGACGACATGTCCGACCTGCTGAGCGCGATCAACGGCCTGAGCGCGGAGGGCGGCACGAACTGGGACGACGCCCTGCACGACGCGACGGCGGTGGCGCAGGCGAAGGACGACGGTGACCCCACCTACTACATCTTCGTCTCCGACGGCGACCCGACGTTCTACATGAACAGCTCGCACACGCAGCGGTACGGGAACGGCAGCGACACGACGTCCAACGAGCTCAACGCCGCGTATGCCGAGGCGGACACGATCAGCGGCAACGGCTATCACTTCTATGGCGTCGGCGCCTTCGGCACCGTTGACACCATGCGGGAGCTCTCGAACCGCGCGGGCGGCGCGTACTACAGCGCTACGGACTCCGCCAGCCTCAACGAGGCCTTCGCGGAGATCATCAGCTCCATCACGAACTCGGCGAACTTCCAGAACGTCAAGGTGACCGACGGCGTCACCGCCGGCACGTCCAGCGTCGTCCTCTCCTCGGGGGCGGGCGCCACGGACTTCATGTACACGATCACGGGGCCGGACGGGATCGCCCACGTGGTCGTCCTTGGCGAGGACGGGACGATCGCGACCGTCGACGGCGGCACGTCCGAGCTGAGCCTCACCGACATGGCAGGAAACACGCTCACGCTCGCGCCGGGGCGGGCGTTCCCGGCGGCCACGGCATCCGACGGCACGGTGCAGTGGGACCTCTCGTCGCTCGGGCAGCTGCTTGACGGCTACACCTACACGGTCAGCTTCATGGTCTGGCCGAGCCAGGATGCGTACGACACGATCGCCAAGCTTCAGAACGGCATCCTGACATGGGACGAGGTCGATCAGACGCAGTTCACACGGGCGCAGGGCGCTGACGGCACGTACGCCTACGCGCTCAAGACGAACACGGACGCCAGCGTCTCCTACACGGCCGTGAAGACCAAGGACGGCGAAGTCATCTCCTCCACGGACGGCACCGCGCAGTTTGACGACGTCCCGGCCATCACGCTGCGCAGCACGACCATGGACGTCCAGAAGGCGTGGGTCGGCGAGCCGTCCACGGGCACGGCGGTCGAGCTCGAGCTCTACGTGGACGGCGTCGCCACGGGCAAGACCTTCCAGCTGAGCGCGGAGAACGACTGGCGCGCGACGGCGTACATCGCCCCCGGCCTGACGGTGAGCGGCAAGACGCTGGAGCTTGGCCACGACTACACCCTGGTCGAGACGAGCGCCGAGGACTACAACTACCAGTTCGTGTCCGGCACGTCGCACCCGATGCTGGTGGACAGCGCCACCGAGATCACCAACCCCGACGGCACGAGCGCCTCGGTCCTCGTTGGCACGAATGTGCACAAGAGCACGCTCGACATCGTCAAGGAGGTCACCGACATAAGCTCCGATGCGAGCATGGACGCGGACACGACGTTCGCCTACGACGTCCAGGTGACGACCGCCGACGACGGCGACGCATACTTCGCGGTCTACGACGCTGACGGCGACATGGTCACGGACGCGGCGCGCGTCACCGGCGCCACGCAGCAGACGCAGGACGGCGCCGTGACCGGCGTCTGGGTGATGACCTCGGGCGACACGGTCACCGTGCGGATCAAGGGGGGCGAGCGCGTCCACTTCGCCGGCCTCCTCAGCGGGTCCACGTACACCGTGACGGAGAAGGACATCCCGACGGGCTACGCGGTCACGTCTGTCCTGAACGATGGCGCCGACGCGACCACCGACGTCGCGGCCGGGACCACGGCGGGCACGATCGCCCAGGCCAACGCCGCGTACGCCGTCGTGTACACCAACACGTACGACGCCGCCGTCCTCAGCGAGGGCACGGGCAACCCCCTGCAGGTCACCAAGGCCGTCACCGGGCGCGACGCGACCGAGGCGTTCGATTTCGCGCTGACGCCCGACGCAACGACGCAGGCCGCGATCGCGCGGGGCGACGTCAAGGTCGCCGACGGCGCGCTCGCCGCGACGACGAGCGACGCGATCGCGCAGGGTGCGACCGAGACCGTGAGCTTCGGCAAGGTGACCTTCTACAAGGAGGGCACGTACGTCTTCACGGCGGACGAGACCACCGAGAAGTCCGACGAGGGTTGGACGTACGACACGAGCACCAAGGACATCACGGTGACGGTTGCGAAGGACGACACCGGCAAGCTGGTGGCAACCGTCGAGGGCAACGACCCGACCTTCACCAACGCGTACGAGGCCCAGCCCGTGACCCTGACCGGCGACACCGCGCTGAGGGCCACCAAGGCCGTCACCGGCCGCGACGCGA
>CACZRK010000260.1 GCA_902783515.1 uncultured Coriobacteriaceae bacterium
TCATCGAGATCATTGCCGGCGCCTGCACCGTGGTGCCGAGGAGGGGGAAGGCCATGGTGGCCAAGAACGCGAGCGACACGAACGTGCTGCTCATCAACGACATGTGCGGGTTTGGCAAGGTCGCGCTCGGCGCCATGCTGCCGGTGCTGTCGCACATGGGGTTCCGCCTGCACAACCTGCCGACGGCGCTCGTCTCCAACACGCTGAACTACCCGGACTTTCACATCCAGGACACGACCGCGTACGTGAAGGCGACGCTGCCCATCTGGGACGAGCTCGGCTTTCGGTTTGACGCCGTCTCGACCGGGTTCATCGCGAGCGAGGAGGAGGCGCGGGTCATCGCCGCGTTCTGCCGGCGGCAGGCGGCGCAGGGCGTGCGCGTGTTCGTCGACCCCATCATGGGCGACAACGGCTCGCTGTACGCGGGCGTGCCCGCGTCGACGGTCGGCATGATGCGCGAGCTCGTGGCCGTGGCCGACTGCGCGATGCCGAACTACACCGAGGCGTGCCTGCTCGCGGGCGCGCAGATGGACGTCGAGAAGGGGCTGAGCGCATCGGACGCCCGGGGGCTCGTGGACGCCATCCGCGGGCTTGGCGCGCGGTCCGTCGTCATCACGAGCGCGGTCGTGGACGGGTCGAACGCCGTGGTCGGCTACGACCAGGCGACCGACGCGCACTTCACGATCCCGTTTGACGAGGTTGACGCCTACTTCCCCGGGACGGGCGACATCTTCTCGTCCGTGCTGATGGGGCGCGTGCTGTCCGGCCGCTCCCTGCGCGACGCGACCGCGAACGCGATGGGCGTCGTGCGCGAGCTCATCGTGCGCAACGTGGGGCAGGCGGACACGGCGCGCGGCATCCCGATCGAGGCGAACCTGGACGTGCTCGATCGCGCGTGCGCGCCCGTCCAGAAGGCTGCGGGCGCGCCGCGAGGCCGGCGGCCGAGGATCCGCATCACGGTGACGGACCAGCTTGGCGCGTGCCACTGCCACCACGGGCACAAGCCGGGCGACGTCTTTGACTACGACCGGGATCGCGGGCGGATCTGCCCGATGGCCATGCACGTGGGCTTCCCGTACATAGACATCCTGCGCTATGGCGGCACGGTCCCCGGCAACGCCCCGGGCACCGTGCGGTTCTGCTGCCCGGAGCGGGAGACGCTCAACGAGTTCCTCGCCGAGATCGTCCTGCCGGACGAGGACGCGCGCTGACGTCGCCGAGAGGCCGTCGGCGAGCGCGCGGCGCGGCTACGCCTCGGCGGCTGACGCGCCGGTGACCTGGAGGCTGCCGATGTCCGTGGTCTGGGCGGTCACGGAGACCGTCGCGGGAGCGTTCCAGTAGTCAAAGACCACCGTGCCGTTGCCGTTGGACGTGACGTTGCCGCCGCACCACGCGTTGGTGACGGGCGCGGAGAACTGGACCGTCAGCGAGATGTGCGTGCCCGCCAGCACCGACGGCAGCGTCAGGTCCCAGGTCGCCTGGCCTGAGCCGGACCAGTCCTGCACGTCCCGCTTCGTGCCGACCTGGACGCTGCCGCCTCCGCTGGCCATGTACACGCCCTCTGCCATGTCATTCATGGGGACGACCACTGGCTTCTCGTACATGCGCGCGCTCCTTCGGGATGACGTTACTCGGGATGACGTTACGTTCACTCTCATTATATCCACCGGCGGCGACGCTGACACATCTTTTTCGCGTGACGGGGCGTCGTCCAAAGAGGGCGCACGCGTCGCACGCGACCTGCCGTGTGCGGAGCCTCTGTGGGCGATCCGTGCGCGGCGTGTGTGCGCGACCGCGACGCGCGCGCCCCGCCGGCGGAGCGTCCCGCCCGCGGCGGACGCACGGAACGCACGTGCGCATGCTGATACAATTGGCACGGCCCCGCCGCCGGCGCGTGAGCGCGCCATCGGTCGCGGCGGGGGACCTTGCCATGTCCAAGGCCGTCGCACGTGGGACGTCGCCGCCCGCGATGCGCAGGGGCGCCACGCGGTGACGGCACGCTGATCAGGGGGAGCCCATGAGTACGATTCGCAGCAACCACCCCGCGCGCGGGAGCGCGCGGGCCGAGGCCGACCAGGCGGCGCCCGCCGACCAGACGGCGGACGCGGACGTGACCGCGGTGATCGAGCCCGTCGCGGCGGCCGACCCCTCGGCTGCAGGCCAGTCGGCGGCAGGCCGCGCGGGTGACGCGGCGGCGTGCGAGCCGCGGCGCGACGGCGACGATGGCGGGGCCTGCGACTCCGTGGGATGCAGGACGAAGCGCGTGACACTGCTCACCGCGCTCGGCTGGACGCGCCTCGTCGCGATCATCCCCGCGCTCGGTCTGTTCGTCGGGAGTCTCAGCCTCGCGATCTCGGCGCTCGAGCGGACGGGCGCCATGGTGATGGACTTCATCCACGCGGACATCGACAGCATCCACATCGCCGTCGAGCTCATCGAGATCGCCGACTTCTTCCTGCTCTCGGTGGCGATCTGCATCCTGGCGCTGGGACTGCTGCGGCTCTTCGTCGCGAACTCCATCGTGCTTCCCTCGTGGCTGTCGTTCGGCGACTTCGGGGACCTGGAGGAGCGGCTCGCGTCGGTCATCACGTCCATGCTCGGCGTGTACTTCCTCGGGCAGGTGCTCCAGGGTCGCACGGGGGAGGACCTGCTGGTGCTCGGCGTCGCCTCGGCGGTCATCATGGTCGGGCTCGCCGTGTTCCTGCGCACGGTCTCGCGCATGCACGCGTCGCACGAGAA
>CACZRK010000261.1 GCA_902783515.1 uncultured Coriobacteriaceae bacterium
CATTTCCAGGCGGGGACGATATCGACCGTGCCGTGCTCGGTGTTGACGCGCCCGTCCTCAAGCAAGGTGACGACCGTGCCTGTGGGGATGCCGGTCCGCCTGCCTGCCATCCGTCGGCGCAGCTTAAGGTAGGTGGCGGTCTCGAGTCGTTCGCCAACGTCCGCTTGGCTCGCTCGCGATACGGCGAACGCGAGGCCGGGATCGACGGCATAGAGCTTGGGCGGGTTCGACCCACCCGCCAGGAGCTCGTGCGAGTACTCGCATACCTCAACGTAGAGGCATGCCTGGCGGAAGAGCGCCGCCATCTCACGCGCCTTCTCCCGCCCGGTGCTGTTGCCCGCGGCTTTGAGCGCGTCCATCATGCCGTTCACAGACATCTCGCATGACGTGTTGAGCAGGATCATGAGCGCCATCTGATTGGCGAGAGGGATTGACGGGCGGGCGATGCGGTCGGCGACGTCGCGAGCGACCGCGTCCTGAAGGCGGACACGATCGAGGAGCTTGGCGCGCTCATGGGCTTTGAGGGCGACGACCTCACCGCATTTGTCGACGAGATCAACGCGTTCAACGAGGCGGGGGCCAACCTTGAGGACCCGGAGTTCGGACGCACCCCCACGACGACCGAGTCCGACCTCGGCTCGATGACCGTTGCGGACGGCCCGTTCTACGCCATCCAGGTCGGCCTGTCCTATCTGAACACGAACGGTGGCGGCGACCGCACGGTTGACTACCAGGTGAACGACTGGAGCGGCACCCCCATCCCGCGCCTGTACGAGGCGGGCGAGTTCGGCTCGATCTTCTACCACTACTACTCCGGCGGCGGCAACATCTGCGAGTGCTTCACGAGCGGCATGATGGCCGGCCAGAACGTTTCCGCGCTGCAGGCGTGGGCGTAGGGCGTGGCGAGTCGCCGGCGCTGCGGCGCTGCCAGGGAGGCCGCGACCTCTGGATGACAACCGGCTGACGACAGTTGGATGCCGATAACATGGGCTCCTGAACATGCGGGGTGCGCGGCCTGCTGGTCGTGCGCCCCGCCTCGCATTCGAGTCAACGTGATTGTTGGGCATGCGCACACGACGGCCGCGGGGGCGGATGGACACGGTCTGGCGTGGTTGCTACAGTGCATCGGGACGGGTCGGCATGGACGGCGGTAGCCTGCGCGACGGCCCGGGGCGGGCATGCGTCGCGGCCGCGGGGGCGTCGCGACGGGGATCCGCCGGTCGATCACGGACTGTCGACACGCGTCATGGAGGGCTGGATCGTGTATACCCCGACACCACTCTCCACGCACCCCGCCTCGCTCGACGTTGATACGCAGGCGCGCCTCTCACGCGCAGAGATGGCGCTCGTCAGGCTTGAGGATCGTGCGGAGGACTGCGACGTATGGGCGGCGCTGCATCGCGTCCTGGCGCGCCTGGAGGCCGTGGCGTCCATACGTATCGAGGGGAAGGCCCCTGACCTGTGCTCGGTCCTGCGGGTGGAGTCGCTCTTGTCGTTTGACGGCACCGACACGGCCGACGCGCTCGCGGGTCTCGACGCTCTTGACTTCGCGGATGAGGCCGACTGGCGCACGACCCTTGAGGTCATGAACTATCAGATCGCCCTGGAGCGCATCTATCGGGGCGACGTGATGGTCGACGGCCGGCTCACGCCCGCCTCGCTGCTCGACATTCACGCGCTCTCCCGGTTCGGGATGCTCGCCGCGCGGACGGGGACGCACATGCGCAGGCACCCGTACCGCGCACGGGTCGCGCCGGACGGCACCAGGGCCCACGTCGCCCCCGACCCTGGCGACGTTCCTGCGCTCATCGACGACCTGTGTGCCTTCATGAGCGAGGACCTCTACTCGCCGATCGGCCAGGCGGCGATCGCACACTTTCAGTTCGAGGGCATCAAGCCGTTCAAGTCGGGCATCGACAGGACCGGGCGCCTCATGTGTCATGCGATCATCCACCGTCGTCGCCTCGCCAGACGACTCATCGCTCCCATCGGTCTGGAGCCTGCGATCGATACGCGATCCCATGCAGAGGCCTTGCTGCCCTATCGCTTTGACGAGACGCGCGGCTGGGACGCGATGACGACGGGCGTCAGCCGCTGGGCTGACTTCTGCGCGCAGTCGACGGAGGTTTCATGCGTCGCGGCCGAGGAGTACCTCGCAGCCATCCTCGAGCTGCGCGACGCCTGGGTGAGCCGGTTCGGCCGCCCGAACCGGGGATCTGCCGTCGCGGAGTTGCTCGGCCTCATGCCCGGCTGCCCCGTGCTTGGCGTGCGCCAGTCGGCGGCGCTCATCGGTAGAAGCCTTTCGTCGGTCAACGAGGCGTTTCTCAGGCTTGAGGCGGCGGGCATCGTGGCCTCGCAGGAGGGGCTGCAGCGCAACCGCGTCTACGTGGCGCCCGAGGCGGTCGCGATGCTCAAGGCGCTCGAGCGGCGCATGATCCCGAATGGTCCAATCTCGCGGGACTCGCTCGGTTTGTAACGGCTCGCTCGCCCCGTCGCTTCCGACTTTCCGAAAAGCCGCAATCTCGCCGCGTGAGGCGCGTCGCCTCCTATGCTGGTGGCGAAGGCTGGGCGTCACGCCAGCCGTCGCGTGGCCCCGCCGGGCTTATCGGCGCGGCGTTTGCACGGCATCGTGACACGCGTCGCGGCGGGCGCCGGGGAGATTCGCCTGCCGCCCGCGCCGTTCGATTCCACGTGGATCCGGCGGGGTGGACCCGCCGCGATCGCCTGGCGAGCTGCAGATCGTCAGGGGCGCGATCCTGGCCTTGCCCTATTGGCATGCAAGGAGGGGGGTTCCTTGTGACTGAACGCTGCAGTGCCGCACACGTCCATTCGACCGTGAGTCGCCGCCAGTTTGTGAAGGCGGCGGGGGCGACGGCTGTCGCCGCGAGCGTCTCGCACGTCCTCGTGCCCGGGGCGCGGGCGCGCGGCGACGAGGCGGTCGCGGACCCGCTCGCCGAACGCCTTGACCTCTCCGCCGGTCAGGCGCCCTACGACAGGGTTGCCCGCACCGTGTGCGCGCCGAACTGCGTCGGGAGCTGCGGCATCAACGCCTACGTGAAGGACGACGTGATCCAGAAGGTCGAGCCGGCCGAGTACCCCGATCCCGCCCACAGGCGCATCTGCCTGCGGGGCATCTCGAATGCCATGCAGCGCGTCTACTCGCCCGACCGTGTGAAGTATCCGATGCGTCGCGTCGGCGAGCGTGGCGACGGCGAGTTCGAGCGCATCAGCTGGGACGAGGCCTTCGACCTCATCCACGAGAAGATGCAGGGCAACATGGACGCCTACGGCCCCGCCTCGAACGCGTTTTTGGGCATGACGGGCAACTACGGCGTCACGCAGCAAAAATACTGCACGATGATGGCGAACACGTTTGATGCGACGGAGTTCAGCAACTTCGGCATCATGGGCGACCTGGCGATGAACCTCGCGTACCTTCCCACCATGAACATCATGCAGGAGGCGAACGAGTGGGAGGACATGGTCGGCTCAAAGAGCATCATCATGTTCGGGTGCAACTACGCCGAGACGAACATGCAGGACATGCATTTCGTCTTTGACGCCCAGGAGGCAGGGGCGAAGCTGGTCGTCATCGACCCGCGTTTCTCGCGCACCGCGGCGAAGGCGGACTGGTGGATTCCCATCCGCCCGGGGACCGACGCGGCGATGATCCTGGGGATGATGCACCGCGTCGTCGAGACCGGCGGCGTGGACGAGGCGTACGTCCGCGACAACACCAACCTCGCGTTTCTGGTGGACGTCGACACGGGCGCCGTGCTGAGGGACGGGGACAGCTACCTGGTCTGGGACGAGTCGTCGGAGAAGGCCGTGCCCGTCGCCCCAATCCCGGACGCAAACAAACCCGCCTACCCGTCGGTCGCCTTCGACCCCGAGATGCCGGCGGCGTGCGTCGTGCCGGCCATGGCCGCGCTGCGGGGGGCGCACGAGGTGGAGGCGGACGGCAAGACCGTCACGGCGAAGCCTGCCTACCAGCTGCTCGTGGAGTCGCTGGAGCCCTGGACGCCCGAGGCCGCCAGTGAGGTGTGCGAGGTGCCCGCCGACGACATCGTCCGGCTCGCGGACCTGTACGTCTCCGAGGCGCCGTGCAGTCTGCGCTGCTCGCAGGGCACGAACCGCTACTGGAACGGCCATCTGCCGATGCGCGCGCTCATCCAGCTCGCGGCCATCACCGGCAACATCGGCAAGCCGCACGCGAACGTGAACTGGGCGGGCGGGACGCTCTTCAAGATCCTGTGCTGCTGCTCGCCCGACATGCTCGTGCCGCGCGCGGGGCACGCATGCCAGACGCTGCCGGGCACCCAGTGGGTCGACATCGTCGCCTCGCAGCAGCCCAACCCCGTGAAGCTGCTGTGGACGGTGGGCTACGGCTGGGGCACGCAGGGTCCTGAGTGGAACCGCGTGGTGGAGGAGGCGCTGCCGCAGCTGGACTTCATCATCGTCTCCGAGCAGATCATGACGCCCGGCGCGATGTACGCCGACCTCGTCCTCCCCGTCACGAGCTACTACGAGGAGCCGTTCGAGATCGTCCCCACCTGGGGCAACATGGACATCCAGGTTCGCCATCAGGCCATCAGCCCCCTGTGGGAGGCAAAGACGGACCGCGAGATCGCCCAGGGGCTCTGCGAGCGCTTCGGCATCCTGGAGGAGACGACCTGGCGGCTGGGCGCGGAGGAGTTCGGCCGCGAGTACGTGCTCGGCCGCGCGCTGGCGCCCGAGTTCAGCAGCATCGACTTTGACGAGCTGCTCGAGAAGGGCGTGTCGCGCGCCAACTACCCGCAGCCGTACGTCGCCAACGAGGGCCAGCGCTTCTCCACGGCCAGCGGCAGGGTGGAGGTCTACACGGAGAGCCAGGTCAGCGTGGGCGAGCAGCTGGCCACCTACTACGAGCCGCTGGAGAGCAACCGGTCCGAGCTGGCGTCCCAGTATCCGCTCACCTTCATGAACTGCCGGACCGTCTACACGACACACTCGCAGCACGTCCAGCTGCCCTGGATCCGTGAGGTCGCCCCGGAGCCGTGGCTTGAAATGTCGCCCGAGGACGCGCAGGCGCGCGGCCTGCGGACGGGGGACGTCGCGCGCGTGTTCAACGATCGCGGCTGGTACAAGGTCGCGGTGCTAGTCACGCCCGAGATCAAGCAGGGGTGTCTCAACCAGCGACAGGGGTGGTGGCCGAAGGACTTCCCCGACGGCAACCATTACGGGACCCTGCTCCAGATGGTCCTGAACCCGGCGCAGGACCTCGTGTACGAGACGAACTACGCGCCCTACGACAACCTGGTCGAGGTCGAGAAGGCATAAGGGGGGGGCTTCCGATGAGATATGGATTCGCGATCAACGTGCACCGCTGCGTCGGCTGCCGCACCTGCACCGTCGCCTGCAAGATGGAGTTCCGCCTGCCCGGGGGCGTCCAGCGCATGCGCGTGCTGAACGACGCGGGCGAGACGACCTACGACGTGCCGGTCGGGACCTATCCCGACCTGGCATTCCACTGGCGACCGGTCCCGTGCCAGCACTGTGACGAGCCTCCCTGCACGCAGGTGTGCCCCGTGGGGGCGACGTACAAGCGCGACGACGGGATCGTCGCGGTGGACGAGGTGGCTTGCGTTGGGTGCGGCGCCTGCGTCGCGGCGTGCCCCTACGGGGCGCGTCAGATGGACCCCGAGGCCGCCGTCGTCCAGAAGTGCTCGCTGTGCGCTCATCGGCTTGACGCCGGCATTGACACGACGATGTGCCAGCTCACGTGTCCGAACCGGGCGATCACGGTGGGCGACCTTGACGATCCTGCCAGCGAGATCGCGCGGCTCCTGACGACCTATGACGCCGAGCTCTACGAGGCGGACGCGGGGACCGGCCCGCGTGCCTACTACTTTGACTCGTCGCCCAGGAAGGCAATCTAGCCCGCCCGCCCCGCCGCTCGCCGTGCCGTGCATGGCCCGCGGCGGGGTGATCTGCAGACGGGGCGCGGGCGTCGTCAGGGCGATCCGAACGATCGAGGAGGTGGCGTGGTGCGACGGACAACGATCGAGGATGGTCGCGCGCACGCGGCCGTCGTCGAGGCCGTGGACGAGCGGCCCGTCGAGGCCGCCGACGAGGAGCGTCGCGGTCGTGCGGGCGCGGTGCCCGTCGAGGCTGCCGTCGCGCGGTCGGCGGCGATCGCGTACGGCCTGCTGGCACGTGGCTTGCTGCGCCCGGACGCGGGCTTGTGCGCCGACGTCAGGGACGGGAGCTATGCAGGCGGACTTGAGCGCGTGCTGGACGGTGAGGCGTCACGGGAGCTCGGTCGAGCACTCGCTGCGGTGCGCGCCTTCGGCGAGCGAGCGGCGAGCCTTGACGTCGAGGAGGCGAGGCTGCGGCTCGAGGTCGAGTACAACAGACTCTTCGTGGGACCGGGAAGACTGCTCGCGCCGCCGTACGAGAGCTACTACGCGAGCCAGGGTCTCTCAGGGCGCGGCGGTCGTCTGCGAACCGAGGATGAGCTCGCCGTCAGGCGCGCGTACGCCGACGCCGGGTACGCCATGCCCGACGAGTTCGTCGACCTGCCCGACCACATGGCGCTGGAGCTGGACTTCCTTTCGCTGCTCTGTGCCGACGAGGCCGAGGCGTGGGAGGTCGGCGACGCGGACGGCGCGCGTGCGCTGCGCGCGGTGGCGGACGAGTTCGCGCAATGGCACCCGGCGCGCTGGTTCGGACGCTGCGCCGCGCTGGTTGCGAGCGGGGCGAGGGAGGGCTTCTACCCGGCGCTGATGCGCCTCGCCTGCGCGCTGGTGGAAGTGTGAGGCGCGCCCGACGCGAAGGGCCCGGCGCGCCGCATGTTGCTGGCACGCCGGGCCTATTCGCCTAAATCGCTCGATCCGCTCTGGCCCGTTGGCTCTCTAGCTCTCGGCGACGATCGTCTCCGCCGCGAGCCTGCCGAACACGACCGTGTCCACGACGGCGTTGCCGCCCAGGCGGTTCGCGCCGTGGATGCCGCCGGTGACCTCGCCGGCCGCGCAGATGGCCTCGATGACCGTGCCGGTCTCGTCCAGCACGTGGCCGTCGGTGTCGATCGTCACGCCGCCCATCGTGTGGTGGACGCAGGCCTGGCGCGGCGTCGCGACCCACGGGCCGTTCTCGAGCTTCGTGCTGAACAGCGTGCGGCCAAAGCTGTCGTTGCCGCTGTCGACCGCGGCGTTGAAGTCGTCCACCGTGGCCTGCAGCGTCGAGGCGTCGCAGCCGATCTTGCCGGCGAGCTCCTCCAGCGTGTCGCCGCGCAGCACGTAGCCGTTCTCCTCCAGGTACTGGAACGTGAAGCCGTCGGCGCTGCGCCACGAGGGGTCGTCGATGTCCTTGTAGCCCTCGCCGTCGCCGGACTCGATCATGTAGAACATGGCGTCAGGCTGCTGCAGGACCGCGAGGCAGATCTGGTCGCGGCGGCCGTCCTCCTGCACGAAGCGCTCGCCGCCCTTGTTCACGAAGATGATCTGGTCGGTGCCGCTCAGGCAGCGGGACGGGTACTTGGAGAGGCCGCCGTCCTTCAGGTTGCCCAGGTAGAGCAGCTGGATCTGGTCCATGTCGGTCAGCGAGGCGCCCGCGGCCGTGGCCATTTTGATGCCGTCGCCCTGCGAGCAGGTGAAGCGGTTCGTCGTCATCGTGTTGGAGAGGTCGGGCCACTTGCCGCTCGTGTTGTTCTCCTGGACCATCTTCGCGTTGGCGGAGAAGCCGCCGGTGGAGAGGACCACGCCGTCATGCGCGGTGACCGTGAAGCTCTCGCCGCCGTGGTTGCCGGTCGCCGTGACGCCGACCGCACGCCCGTCCTGGATCACGAGGTCGGTCGCCGTCGCCTCGTTGATGACCGTGATCTGGTCCGCGTACTTCGCGAGCTGGTTGTAGTAGGTGCTGATGAGGCCGGTGCCCATGGGGAGCAGCGGGTTGTGCGTGCGCTGCCACAGCGAGCCGGCGCCCTGGCCGATGTCGTCCTTGAAGCGCTGGCCCATGTCCTCAAGCCAGGTCAGGCCGTCGTAGGCGTTGTAGCACAGCACCTTCACGAGCTCGGGGTCGGCCACCATGTCGCCGTTGATCCA
>CACZRK010000262.1 GCA_902783515.1 uncultured Coriobacteriaceae bacterium
ACAAGGGCGACATGGGCAAGGTGGACTGCAGCCGCAGGCAGTTCGTCCGGGACGCGGCGCTGGTGGGCGCAGGCGCGCTGGGCGCGGGCGTCGCGCTCGGCAGCCAGGCGCGCGAGGCGCTGGCGGCGTCTGGGACGGCCGCGGGCTCATCGACGTCTGACAAGGCGGCGGCCGCGGGAGGCGCGTGGGCGGGCTACACGCCGGGCACGTACACCTCCGACGCGATGGGCCACAACGCGCCGTTCACGGTCACGTGCACGTTCACGAAGTACGCGCTGGCGGCCATCGACACGACCGGCAACAACGAGACCATCGGCGTCGGCAAGCTCGCGCTCAAGACGCTGGCCGACGAGATCGTGAGGACCCAGTCGCTCAACGTGGACGCCGTCACGGGCGCGTCCATCTCCAGCGCCGCGCTGCTCGGCGCCGTGAAGGACTGCGCGCAGCAGGCCGGCGGCACGGACCAGCTGATGGCGGAGCCCGGCCCCGCGGACGAGACGAAGGACAGCTACGACGCCGACGTCGCGGTCGTCGGCGCGGGCGGCTCGGGCCTGTGCGCGGCCATCTCGGCGGTGCAGACCGGCGCGAGCGTCGTCGTGCTGGAGAAGATCGGCTACAACGGCGGCTCGACCAACGTCTCCGAGGGCGCGCTGAACGCTGTTGACCCCGTGCACCAGCAGCCCCAGGGCATCGAGGACTCGGTGGAGGAGCACTACGCCTCCACGTACTACGGCGGCCACGAGACCGGCACGCCCGAGCTCATCGCCTACCTCGTGAACAACGCGCTCGACTCCGTCACGTGGATGCGCAACCTGGGCATCAACTTCAAGGAGACCATCGGCAGCGCGACCGGCTCGCTCGGCCAGCGCAGCCACTACCCGTTCACGCCGAGCGGCAACACGTACGTCCGCGCCTTTGAGGACTTCGTCGCCAAGCACCCCGACAAGATCACCGTCGTGCACAACGCCGACGTGACCGCGCTGACCACTGACGCGTCGGGCGCGGTGACCGGCCTCACCGCGACGCACGCGGGCAAGACGATCACCGTGACCGCGAAGTCCGTCGTCATCGCGACCGGCGGCTTTGGCGCCAACGTCGCCTACCGTCAGCAGGTGAACACCGGTGTGTGGGCTGACGTCACGCTGGACGACACGATCGGCTGCACGAACGTCAACCCGTGCGCGCAGGGCGAGGGCCTGAAGCTCGCCGAGGACGTGGGCGCCGAGCTGATCGGCCTGTCCGACATCCAGCTGCACCCGTGCGGCACGCCCGGCACCGGCCTCATGGAGGACATCCGCACCTCGGGCCGCAACCGCATCTTCGTGAACGAGCAGGGCGACCGCTTCGTGAACGAGGGCGCCGCGCGCGACACGCTGTGCAAGGCCATCTTCGCGCAGCCCGACTCCACGTACTGGATCGTGGTCAACAAGCTGCGCTACCCGGACGAGACCACGCCTGACGCCAACGGCGCGACGATCAAGAACATGGTGGCGACCGGTCACGTGGTGGCGGCCGACACGGTGGAGGGCCTCGCGCAGGCCACGGGCATGGATCCCGCCAAGCTGCAGGCGTCCATCGACGCGTACAACGCCGTGATCGACGGCGGGACCGACGAGTTCGGCTTCCAGGCCAACAACACGGCCGACGCCAAGATGACCGAGGGCCCCTGGTACGCGTGCAAGAAGGTCCCGACCGTGCACCACACGATGGGCGGCATCCACGTCAACCTGGACTCCCAGGCCGTTGACGCCAACGGCAACCCGATCCCCGGCCTGTATGCGTGCGGCGAGGTCACGGGCGGCATCCACGGCTCCAACCGCCTGGGCGGCAACGCGATCTGCGACTGCATGACGTTCGGCCGCAACGCCGGCGTGCACGCGGCCATGAACGCCGGCTATGACGAGCCGGCGCCCGACGCGAGCGGCAAGAGCCCGGTCGGCAGCGTCTCGATCGCCGACGCGCAGGCGGCCGCCATGGCGGCACCGACCGAGGAGGAGCAGGCGCTCGTCCAGCAGAAGGAGGACGACGCCGCGTCCAAGAAGTAGGCCCCGGCGCGTGCCCCTGACGGCGAGGGGCGCACGGAGCATGCGAGACGAGCGCGCCTCGTCGGCGGCCTGTGAGGTGGCTGCCGGCGGGGCGCGTTCGTTGTCGGGACCCGTCAGGCGCCCCTGGCGACGGGGCGCTCACGTCATCGGGATGCTCCCGTCGCGGCGTCTACCGCGCCTGCGGCCCGTCGCCCGCCGTGGCGCCTGCCGTGGCGCCCGCCCTGTCGCCGGGCGCCACGACCTCGGCGCCGTCGGAGACGATGGCCACGAGCTCGCTCTTGCTGTGGATGCCGAGCTTGCGGTACAGGTCGTGCGTGTAGTTGCGGATCGTGTTCGCGGAGTAGCCGAGGATGCGCGCGATGTCGTTGCGGTCGCGCCCCTGCAGGACGAGTCGGACGATGTCGGCCTCGACGGCGGTGAGGCCGTGCGACGCGTGCAGCTGCTCGATGCGGCGCTCCTCGAGCGCGCCGAGCCTGGCGGCGTGGACCTCCATGACGAGCTCGACCGAGGGGGCAGGCCTGCCGACGCCCGCCCCGCCCGTCTGGCCGTCGCCCGCCAGGCCGACGCCCGCCGCGTCGCGCGTCTGCAGGGCCGTCACGGGCGCGATCGCGGTGCCGGCGTTCCCGGCGTTCCCGTCGTCGAGAGCGGCATCGAGGGTGGCCGCGACCGTCTCGACGGCGTCGCCATGACGCGCGAGGCCTGACGTGACGTCGGCGAACAGGGGCGTGCCGCGCGACGAGATGGAGGCCGCCAGGGCGGCGACCGTCTCGATCACGATGAGCACGGACATCATGACGAGCAGGTACACGTAGCCCATGGGCGTGGTCCCCACGGCGCCGGAGAGGACGCGGCCGACCCCCATGGACGCGAGCGAGCCGCCGTAGAGCACGCCGAGGACGAAGAGCGACGACCGCCGCGCGAGACCGCCCCGGCCGGCGTCGAGGCTCGTGAGGAAGACGAACGAGTAGAAGAAGCTCTCGGCGGACAGGGTCGTCGCCGTGGCGAGCTCGTCGAGCGCGGGGTTGCGCTCCACGAGCAGCAGGATTGACACGATGAGCAGGGCGTTCTCGACGATCCACACCGCGTGGAAGCGCAGGGCGCGCCCGCGGGCGACCACCCACCAGACGAGCCAGGCGAGCACGGCGACGAGCAGGAGCTGGTGGACGGACCGCGTGAGCTGGCTGAGCGCGCGCGACTCGCCGTCCGGGAAGCCGAGCGTGAGGCCCATCACGAAGGCGAACAGGCAGAACGAGGCGCCGATCACCACGAGCTCGCGATGGCGGCTGCCGTCGAGACGGTCGTCGGGCATGCCGGCCGCGCCGAGCGCGCCGGCCCCGCGGGGCGCGTCGGTCGTGACGGCCGCGTGCGCCTCGCGCGCGTCGAGGGAGCTCATCGCGTACCAGTAGCACACGACGGCGACGGCGGGGACGAACAGGTTCGCGAACGCCATCGTCTGCGTGGGCAGGAAGCCGGCGACCAGCGAGAGCAGGCACGAGAGGGCGAGCCCGCCGGCGAGGCTGACGAACGCCACGGGCGGCGCGAGCCGCTCGTAGACGACCATCCACATGGCCCCGCCCCACACGAGGCCGATCGCGCAGACGACGCAGCGCGCGACGGAGAGCGCCGCGTCGCCCGTGACCATCTGGAGCAGGAACAGCACGCTCGACGCGGTCATGAGCGCGAGCGACGCCCACACGAGCGCGCGCTGGGCGCGCCGGGGCAGGTCGGCCTTCGCCGCGCAGAGCAGCAGCATGCCGATCACGGCGGCGCGCAGGATGTTGATCCACGCGACCTCCGTGCCGTAGTCGGTGAGGAAGTGCAGGTTGTAGAGGTTGTACTGGTACCAGAAGCGAAAGACGCCGATGCCGACGAGCGCCGCCGGCACGGCGTCGGGGCCGAGGGCGCGCAGCGCGTCACCGAGACGCCGGGCGCGCGGGGCGTCGCCGGTCACCTGTCCCATGCGCTGCCGCCTCCCCTCCGTCGCGTCGGGTGCCGCCCGGACGCGGCCACTCACGAGCCACCCATGATACCGCATGCCGCCGCCCGTGCCCGCCCCGGCCTCGCGCGGTCTCGCGCCGCGGGCCGTCGCGCGGCTCTGCGCGGCCGTTCGTGGCGTCGCCTCGGCGGAGCCCCCAGAAGCATATCATTGCGACCAGGTAACGAGACGACA
>CACZRK010000263.1 GCA_902783515.1 uncultured Coriobacteriaceae bacterium
CACGCGCCCCGTGCGGGGCGCGACTTACTGCGATATAAGAAGCGCCCCGACCATCATCGTTTCAACCCACGCGCCCCGTGCGGGGCGCGACCCCAGATGTATGCATACATCCGGTATTACGTGCATAATTGTATGCGATCTGACCTCAGACGAGAGGCCTGTCCTTCCTCAACGTTCAGTGGTACCGCACATAATCCGCGCGAACATGCCTGGCGCACGTCCAGAGCTTCTGGTTCGCGCAAATGATTCTTAGAAGACAAACGGGTCTTCTGCGTTATACGGGACTTTCGCGCCGATGTGCTCGACTCTCTGTGCCCAGTTCTTTCCAAGATTGTACAGACGGACTGTGTCGCATGATTCATCGCATATCCGTCTGAGAGCCTCCCTGAGCTCAACGTACTCGGATGGTGTGACCTGACACTCAAAGACTGAGTTCTGGACCCGCTGCCCATATCTCACGCAGGTTTTCGCGACGCCTGCTAGACGTTTCCTCCCCGCTGCGTCCGCAGTCGCGACGTCATACGTAACAAGGACGTACACCTTCCTGTCTCACCTCCAGAGAAACGCCGGGTAATCATCCTGTTCGCCGCGCACGTACTTCGCGAGGAGCTGCGCCTGAACGAACGGAATGAGCCCGATGGCAATCTTCTCGCCCAAGAACGGATGCGTGATCTCCTCCTGCTTGCGCTTCTGCCAAAGTGTAATCAGCTTCCTTCTCGGGGAATCACCGATCGTCACGCCACCTTCCGCCCGAGAGTAGTCCTTGACAGATGTCTGACCTCGGTTGATCAGATCCAGCACGAAACGGTCGACAACATATGGTCGCAGCTCTTCCATGAGGTCAAGTGCAAGGCTCGTTCTCCCAGGCCGGTCCGTGTGAAGAAAGCCCACGTACGGGTCCAGCCCAACGGCGTTACAGGCGGCGGCAACGTCATGGGCAAGCAGCGTGTAGAAGAACGAGAGGAGGGCGTTCGTCTCATCCCTTGGTGGTCTCCTGCTTCTCCCCTCAAACGTGAAGCCGGAACCCGACCTGATCATGAGGCCAAACATCGAGAAATAGCAGTCGGCCGCCTTTCCCTCGACACCCATGAGCTGATCTCTGGTCTCTGCGGCACGAACCTGATCGAGCAGCGAATCCATGTCATCACGAACCATATGCGCCTTGCCTTGCTCGACGTCAGCATGGTCTCTCATGAACCTCGCCACGACGGTGCGCTGGTTCCTCACCTTTGCAAGGACAAATCTCTTTGCGACAAGCAGCGATTTATCGGGATCGTCTGACCACCTGAACTGTTCGCGCCTCAGCAGGACGTTGCCCGTTGGATTTCCCTCAAGACGCGCGAGGAAGTTTCCGTTCATCCCGAGAAACGTGACGCGTATGCCCCTTTGGATACATTCGCCCATCAGGGCGGGAGTCATCCCGAGCGCCCCGAAGAGCACCATGCCCTCGATCAGATGGAGGGGGATCCTCGACGTCTCCTCATCCTCGCGCTCAATAACCACGTTGCCGTTCTCAAGCCTCAGGAACGACTGCGGGGTCGTAACGTAGAGCGTGTTCAACAAGTGTTTCATGCCTTGCCCCAATCGACGCCCGCGTCCCTCCAATAGTCGGACGCATCCCGACCTGATGCCTCCGGCATGCATTCGCTTGTCAAGGAGCATCGCGCACAGCATGGCCTCAGGGCAGGCTTGGGGATAGCTCCGCTCCGCGCAAGCTCATGCATGCGTCGCGCCGCGCTCAAAACGAGCCTCCGCAAGCCGTCGTCAACGGCGACGCGCTCCCTGCGCCTCGTCTCCCCGTAGAACAGGAAGCCGTGCTCGACGCGAGTCTGCAGCATCTCCTCGAGACACAGGGCTTGCGCCGCGACCTGCAGTCTGTCGCAGTCGCCCGCCTTTGCCCTGCCCTTCTTGTACTCGACGGGGCTGACGCTGCAGCGGACGCCGTTCCTCACGCACGCGTTGGGCATGTCAGTCGGCGTGTATTCGACGATGTCCGAGTACCCAATCAGCCCGAGGCGTCGGCTGACGATCGGCACGGACCTCTCGGCGATCACACCGTCCGCAACCGAGTAGCCGGCGAGGTGCGCTCGCTCGTGAAACACCTCGCCGAGCGTGGTGTCGACGTTCTCCCGCCAGAGGCACTCGATGTTGATGAGGGCCCATTGTCGCTCGCAGAACGCAAGGTGCTGGATGCCCGAGAGCGCCAGCAGCTCATCTTCGTCATATGGGGCCCAGTCGTCGCCGGGCGCCCCTGGCAGGCCGGCCATCACGAGATGCTCGGGATGCTCGGCAGGATCATGTCGTATGCCTTGACGGTCACGCCCTCGGGGAGCGAGCCCTCGTCGATTGCGATCTCGTAGTCAGAGAACTTGCGGGCAGGGCCGTCGTTGACTCGCCTGGCGGACACCAGGTCAAACAGCTTGCTCGCCGGGGCGTTGCCAAGCACGGAATCGTGTTTGAAGACCACGAGCTCGCGCGACGTCATCAGGCCGCGCGCCGCGCTGCGATCGGATTCGAACATGTTCATGAGCGCCTCCCAGAGCAGGTCGAGGTCGGCCTGGGAGAACCCCGACTTCGCCGCGAGGGACGCGGAGACAAAGCCCTCAAGGCGGTACAGGCCATACGGCACATACTGCTTGCGCCCCATGGTCCTCTCCTTGTCAACGTCCTTCGCGTTCGTGACCGCCATGCGCGTGATGCTCATCTCCTGAGGCAGGACGGGCTCGACGGACTGAGAGAAGCAGAGCTGCACGGGGCCGCGAACCTGTCCGCAGTTGACCTCGGTCGTCATGACGGCGCCGAACGTGCGAATGTCGTAGAAGTTGTCGGTCATGAAGCGGGTGACCGCGAGTCTCTCCTCCTCCTTCTTCGGGAGCTTCTTGGCCTCCTGCTTGATGCCGTTCTGGACGTACGCCTCCTTGTTGACGTCGTTAAGGACCGCACCCTCCTGGACGTAGATGCGGTAGCCCCTCGCCGTCTCGTCGCTGCCACCGCGCGTGAGCTGCACGTAGTTGCGGATCTTGCGCTTGATGCAGACATCCGAGACGATGCCGACGCCTGTCTCCGGGTCGATTCGCGGCATGTTGCCGGCATCGGGGTCGCCGTTCGGGTTGCCGTTCCGGACGTCGTAGAAGAGGACGAAGTCGTAACGGTTGCGAATAGGTTCGGACATGCTATGCCTCATTTCCTGAAGGATGATGGTTGACTCCGTGCGCACGCCTACCGATCGGGCTCGCCGTCAGCGGGTCTCCCCTCGTCGGCAGGCTTTTCCTTCTCGCCCTTCTTTGTGTAGAGGTCCTGTCGTTGTTGGTAGTAGCCGATGTAGAACTCGCCCTGCTCGTCGTACGTCAACGTCCTCGGAAAGCTTCCGGCATCAGGCATGCGGCTCACGATGTCTTGGATCTTCCTGTCGTACGAGCCGCCGTAGCTCGCCTTGCTCACGTGGTGCTGCGCGAGCCTCAGAAGCTGCGGGAAGACCCGCGCGGGGGTCGTCGCGGCGGAGCTCATGTACCTGTCCCTGATCGTCGCGTTCGTCCCTGCTCCGATCGCCTCGATCTGTGCCTTCTCAAGCACGGCGAACAGGCGGCCAAGCAGGTAGGCGATGTGGTCGTTCTCTTCGTTAAGCGCCATCTTCAAGCTCCCCTCATAGTCGCGAGAGTCATCACCCGTGATTCTTTCACGCCTGATCAGACATGCCTTGAGCATCGCCGCGCGCAGTCCCATGTCCCACGAGTTGCGCGTCGCGCGGTCGGCGCGCATCCTCGACAGCAGCTGGCCGTACAGCGACTGTGGGAACGGGGCCCCCTCGATCAAGGCGCGCATGCATGCCGTGATCAGCGGCGACGGGACGTTCTCCCGCTTGCCCAGCGGCGCCGTCTGCTCGAGATAGCCCTTGATCGAGCGAGGCTGCACCCCGACCATCTCCGTGTCCCGGAGGTACCGGCGCAGGTTCTCCTGAAGCTCGCCGAGCGTCCCCTCCTCGCAGAAGCGTATGGCGAGCCTTGCCTGGTAGGGGGCGATGCCGATGACGTGATAGCGGTCAGAGTCGTTGACGCCCCGTATCGGAAGGCCGAGCTTGATCCGGTTGAGGTTGTCCTTGATGGCGTTGAGGGTGGTCTCGTCGCCGCCCTTCTGCGCCCTCGCGATCAGGTCGTCGGCGTTCAGCGCGAGCGCCATTATCCCAAGGTCCTCCTCGCCGCCGCCCTCGGTCCAGAAGATGACGCTGTCATTCCCCACGAGCGTCCTGTGGGAGGGGGACTTCAGCAGGTACCGGAGTGCCTCGCCGCACTTGTAGGCGGCGTCGGTGGAGATGCTCGCCGCGTCATGTCCGTACGAGCAGAACGCCGGCTGATTGAAGGAGACGAGCGAGGCACCCGCGCCTTGGGCGCCGGGAATGCTCGTCACCTGCGGGAACAATCCGGCAAGAGGAGCCTCGTCGCCCGTGACGAGACACGTGCCCGACGGCCGCCCGCCATCGGCGCCCTGCTTGGCGTAGCGCTCCCAGGCGCCTGCGAGCACGGCCTTGTTCTGCAGCTGCATCCACGTCGGGTCGTCGTCGTAGTGGAATGCGATGATCCCGTTGCCCTTGCGTTCCCCGAGCGCCTGCCGCGTCGTCTCGTCGATCTCGAGGCTTGCGGGATCACGGTCGAGGAGCTTGAGGAACGCGCGCGCCGCGGGCTCATCCACGACCGCGTCAAGGATCGCGTGGTGGATCTCTTTGAAGGCGTCATGCGCCTGCTCGCCCCTTTTCGGGTCGTCACCCAACACGTACGTCGCGTTGTCCGCGAAAACGAAGGGACGGACCCCGGACGTTCTCGCTATGTCCGGCAGGAGCTTCTGGATGCCCTTGCCGTCGGCCGTCGCCACGGGCTTGCACGCCAGAACGCGCCCGTCGTCGTCAAACGTGACTTGCCACTCAACCGACTTCACCGTCCAGAAGCGCGGGCACAGCTGGTCGTCCAGGTTCGGCTCGCGGCTCAGGGGCGAAGCGATGTCGCAGGCCTCGTAGTACCTGTACAGGTCGTCAAGAATCATGCGATCACCCGCTCGCGAGCGGCCGCCACGTCGATCACCCCATGCACCATGTGAGCCCTGAAGAACAGCGGGTCCATGCCTCGGTCATAGTCGATGTCATAGAGCATGAAGCCGAGGTCCCTGTCATCGACCCCGGCGTAGTAGGAGCGAGGGGTCGCCTCGGACGCCTCGACGAGCGACACGTCCGCCGGGAACTCCCTGCAGCCGAGATAGGGCTGGCTGAAGCACTGGCCCTTGCGGAGCCTCCTCAGCGCGATGTTGTAGTGCTTCTCCACGGTGTCGGTCGCGGGGTCGCCTCTCCCCGTCAGCTCAAAGTGGGCCTTGACGACGTAGTCGACGTTGACGAGATAGAGGGTGTTGCGCTGTTGGCGAGCATCGGACGCGCTGATGTGCGGCTGGGCGCCACCCTTGTCGCGCGCGCTCCTAAACTCTGAGAGACTGCCCTTGACGCCCACCTCGTTGCGGCGAATCGAGTCGAACTCGATCGGATTCAGCACCTCTATCGAGTCGATGAGCCACTTGATCTGCGGCTTGAAATACACCGCCTCAATGATCCCCCTCGCCGCGGACGGCGTGATCACGTCGTAGCTCACGCGCTCCGTGTGGAACTCCGGCCTGCTGAAGCAGGCGCGCGGCCCCTTGATGCGAAGGGTGATACCAAAGCCCATATTTCCCTCCTTCCAGAGTGCATTCAGAATCTAGAATGGATGTTCAATATCCCCCCTCTGCTCTGCACCATCGGGTCATACGCATTGGGCGAAGCATCTCACGCGCTCGGGACAGAAATCAAAGCGTCGCACGCTGGCCGCATGGAGCCCTCAGAAGACCAGCGCGTCAAGCTCGCCCTCGTCGGCGGAGACCAGGCCTACCTCATCCGAGTAGAGGCTTGACGACCCGAGCCTCGTCTCGAGGACATAGAGCGGCCCCATCACCCTGATGCATCCCTCATAGTTCTTGGCCACAGCCCAGCGCGGCACGGACACCGCGTATCTCTGCAGCGTACGTCGCAGGCCGGAAGAGATCTCGCCGGACTCGATGCGGTCGAGGAGCCCCTCGCCCCGCTCGCCCCATGGCACGATGACCGACACGCCGTCATCCTCGATGAACCTGTACTTCTGCGCATAGCTCTCAAAGGAGAACTCGGCATGGGCGCCATGCTTGATGATGTCGTCGTAGATTTTCTCTCTGTCAAGCTGTCCCTCGCCGTACCGCGTCTCAAAGAACTTCTTGACGCCGCGGCTGCCGAACGGGTCGTATCCCCTTCTCCTCGCGTCACCGATGACGTAGAGGCCGTCGGCCCTCATGGCCGCCAGGTACCCGCGCGGCGACCCCTGAATCTCCGGACAGCTAAAGACGATCACGCGCCCCTGCTCCAGGCGCCCTTCCCGATTGCACCTTCCGCCTGCCTGGATGATCGAGTCGATGCCCGCCGCCTCGCGCAGGACGAGCGGGAAGTCAACGTCCACGCCCGCCTCGATGAGCTGGGTCGAGACGACGCGGCAGGGCCTTCCGAGCCTTAGCCGATCCCGAACCTCGTCGATCACGCGGCTCCGATGCTCCGGGATCATGCGCGCGCTGAGGTGGAACACGCCCCCGTCGGGTCCGTCGTCAATCCCCAACCTGCCCTTGAGGCGGTCATACACCGTTCGGGCCGCGCCTCTCGTGCTCACGACGCACAGGCATTGGTCGACTGACGCCATCGTCTCGACGATGTCCTCCAACGAGCACCCGTCACCCTCAACCCACGCGGTGTCGTAGGCGACGCGCGACTCAAGCGGCGCGTACAGCTCGCCGTCCCCGTCGTCCACCAACGGCCGTGGGCGAGAGGGGAACGGCCAGGCCCCGTCGAGCTCAGGCTGGGTCGCCGTGCACAGCACGAAGGTCGTGGAGGCGTAGTCCGACAGCGACTGCATCATCGCCAGGGTTGGCTTCAGGAGATCATCGGGCAGGGTCTGCGCCTCGTCCAGCACGACGACGGCGTTCATCACGTTGTGGTTCTTGCGGCACCGAGACGGCGTGTTTGAGAAGAGGGACTCGAACAGCTGGACGTTCGTCGTGACGACGATCGGGGCGTCCCAGTTCTGGACCAGCAGGCGCTCGCGGATCCCGTCGGGATCAACCCCGTCGTCGTCAAGGCGGTCGCTCTTGCTGAAGTCGTAGTTGGAGTGGTGCTCGAGCACGTTCGCCTCGCCGAAGATGGACTTCAGGACCGCGGCCGTCTGCTCGACGATGCTCGTGAAAGGAATGGCGACGATCACGCGCGACTGACCGTTCCGCGCCGCATGATGGAGCGCGAAGGACATGACCGAGAGCGTTTTGCCGCCGCCTGTCGGAACCTCAAGCGTGAACAGACCAGGGTCCGAATCGGCGGACGCGGTGCACTGGCGCAGGACTTCGCCCCTGATTCGGTTCACCTCGGTGGTCTCCTTCCCGGCGAATCTCCTCTCCAGTTCGGCGTCGAGACGTTCCGCCAGCTCGGCCATCGAGCACTCTCGTCGGTCGCGCAGCGCGGATGAGTCGGGCGACATCGCGCGCTCCGTATCAAGGTAGTCGGCATCCACGAGGGAGCTGTAGAGCATCTGCTCGGTGAGGTATGCGCCGAACAGCTGCTCGTCCTGACACGTGACGTCGACGCGCGTCAGAAAGTTCGGGCGCGCCGACACGTCGACAAGGTCGTTCGCCGACGGCAGATCGAGCAAGCCCTCATATGCGTCGCGAAATGGCTCGACGGGCTCATTCAGTCGAATAACCGCCGGCGTCCGCTCGCCCGGCAGGCTCCAGTTGGGCATCCCGCCGTGGTGCCCGAGAATCGGGAGCGCGAGCATCCTCCCGACGGCATTGCCGTACAGTTCGACGGCGAGCTTTGCGCCAGACGCAGCGTGCCCGACCTTCTCGGTGCTACCGGCCAGGCGGCGTTGGAATGAGTCGCTCGCCTTTCCCGCGTCGTGAAGACGGCCGGCGCAGCGTGCCCACGCCGATGCGCCGATGGGCGACGCGAAGGTCGCCGCCATGTCCGCGACGTTCGTGAGATGGTCAACCAGCAGCTGACCGTCTTTCAGCGAGCCGTCCGCGCCAGTATGCGCGTAAAGAGTCATGTTCGCCCAACCTTCCACGAGCTGAGTGCACATGATCCCGTTATATCATCATTTTAGTTCAATGGAACTATAAAAAGACCCCCGAGCGACTCCAGGGGCCGACTCCAGGGGCCTTTTCCGGGCACATAGTCCCATTGTTTCAATCCACGCGCCGATGCGCGACAAGTCGTATTCTAGACCACCCACCTGCATCGATGCATTGTGGCATCTCGCCGAAGACGGTTGAGCGCGGGCGGCCCTGTCTCCGGCGCACGGCCTCCGACGCACTGCCCGCCCACCGCCGTCTGCCCTCTGCCACCCGCCCGCTACCGCCTTGCCACGCGCAGCCTCGTGCCGGCCCCCGCCCCGTCGGCCCTCCGCTCGATGACCCCGCGGCTCACAAGCGCGTCCACCGTCTGCGAGAGCTTTTTGGTGATGCCCTTGTAGCCCATGGCGTGCGCGAGGTCGGTGAGCGTCCGCTCGCCGTCACCAAGCGCCTTGCGCACGCGCGTCTCGTACGCGACCGCCTTCTTCGCACTCACGTCCATGAAGGCCGGATGGACTGGGATGGTCACGCTCACATACTCTCGTCCCTCGTCACTCTCAAACGAGAGGTCGCCGGATCCGTTTGTCGCAAGTGCGTGATAGACGTTTGGGAACCCCGTGTTGCGACCTTCGATCAGACCGAGCTCCTTGAGAAAGTCGCCGATCCTACGATTGCGATATTTCCGCGCGCGAATGCGGCGTTCTGCGATGTCATCGTCGCTGATGCTGCGATCGAGCCCCGGGAAGCTGGTGATCTCCATGCCTTCCGGCGTGATGCGAACCGTGATGGGCTCTGGCACCTGATAGGAGCGATGATAGACGGCATTCGCCAAGATCTCCTGCACGGCACGCAGCGGGTAGTTGTACACCCTGCGCGACGCCGCCTGATGCGGGTCCTTGAACACCTTCTCCCGGATGACGGTGTTCTGTATGAACGAAAGGGCATCGCGGAGCTGCCGCTGCAGCGGTCCCGTGAACGTCGCCTCGGTCATTCCGTTTCCGGTGGGATCAGGTATCACGGCGACTTCTATCCGCGCATAGCGAAAGAACCTCTCGGGGCGCTCGCTGAACATGAGCACGCCGACATTCAACGGATGGAGGTCCTCCGGTGGCCCTGCGACGAGTTGCATGTCGCGGGCCAGCTCGAGCGTTGACGCCCCTGCCGAAAGCTCATACAGGCCACTTCCAATTGCCGCGAGATGCTCGCGCATGAGACCGATGTCAAGGTCTTCAACGCGAGCTGCGAAGTTCGGCCGATCGTCAAACGGAATGTCGGTCGAGACGTAGAACAGGTCCCGCTCTTCCTGCGGCGACGCAACAACGGTGCTGCTGTATTTCCGAATGTAATAGAGCTTTTCGGATGACGCGACCAGCACGTCCTTGGCGGCCTTGTACGGCCTGCCGTGACCACCCGGTACCCAGATGACGATGAGCAGGACGCCTTGAAACTCGACAGGCTCAACGATGGGGTTATACAGCGGCTCGATCCGATGGCAGAGGCCGAGAAGTCGCTTGAGCATGCCGTCAACCTCGTCGCGCGGCACGCCCTTGACCGGGAGCTTCGGGGTCCCGTTCTCCTCCTCCACGCCCACGATGATGTATCCGCCGCCGATGTTATCGATGTCATTGGCGAACGCGCAGATGGTGTGAACGATGGCGTTCGGATTGAATCCGGCTTTGTATTCGATTCTCGTCGACTCAACGATGCGCTGGTTAACAAGGTCATCGATGCGTGCGGGAATAGCCATCTCTGCCCCTTCCGCTCCTGGCAGCAGCCCGATACACACGGCACACCATGGAGTATAGGGCACTCGACAGGCTCGACGAGTGTTTGTCGAGTACTCGATAAAATTTCGTCGAGTACTCGACAAAACGTCTGTCGAGCCCATCGACCCACGCGCGCCCAAGAAGGCCGCGCGCGCTCGCACCCGCGACGCTCGCGGAGAGAAGCGCGACGCTCCCTGCCCCCACGCTACCGCGCGAAGGGACCGCCCGCGAAGGGACCGGGCGCAAACGATGCGTCAAGAGGCATCCACGCGGGTGCATCCTTAGCCTCCCACCTGCGCTTCCACACGTCGGCGAGCGTGCTGATGCAGGGGCGCCTGCCGTCCTCGCAGCGGATGTCGCCCGCGTCGGTCAGACGATGCCACTCGGCCATGATCTCGCGCGTGTCAGCGCCCTCGGCGCCGCACGCCTCGCCGATGGTCTCGCCGCGATCCAGCATGCGCAGGCACACGCGGCCAGCCTTCGTCGCGGGGTCAAGCAGCTCGCGCACCCGCGCGACGGCCTCGTCAGAGAGATGCGTGCCCTCGTCGATCTCGTTGCACCCACAGCCTGCCATCCCGGGAAGCTCCTCTCGTTGAATGCGCGACGCCTCGCCGTCACGCTCGCGCCATGATGGGGACGATGATACCCATGGTAAACTCTCATGCATCCCGCAAACGTCCCGCACACAAGGACGCCGCGCCGCCGCACGCCCTGGCGTCGGGCCGGGGCGAGTCGGGTCAAGACGATCGAGCGCGCGGCGAACGGCCCCAATGTCCGAGGGCTATTGCGCGAGACGACGCGCGGCCCGACGCAGCAGCCGCTTGCTCACGATCAGCCGGTCGAGCGCCGCGAGCGCACCGGGCAGCAGCAGCGCCACCGAGAGGATCGCCACCGCGCTGCCGCGCGCGATGGTGAGGCACACCTGCGAGACCGTCGGGTCGCTCGCGGCGAGGCCGATGACCAGCGTCACGATAAAG
>CACZRK010000264.1 GCA_902783515.1 uncultured Coriobacteriaceae bacterium
CCGCGTCCGCGGCCACGGCCGCGGCCTGCCCGGCGCCCCGACGGCCCTTGCGCGCCCTGCGCTCGCGGTCGTGCTGGTCGCGACGCCGGTCGGCCTTGCTCGCCGTGCGGATGCCCAGCGTGCGCTGCACGAGCGGCACGGTGCAGATCCACCCGCAGAACGCGCGGCCGAACAGCAGGATCAGGGCCACCGCGATGACCAGGCTCACCACGGCGCGCGGCACGAGCGCGCGGTCGGCGAGCATGACTGAGAGGGCGCCGACCGGGCAGATCGCCGAGATCGACTCCCACCCGAACGATGAGAGGTTGCCGAGCGGCACGTTCAGCATGAAGGCGATCGAGCAGACGAGCACGACGATCACCGGCATCGCCGCGCGCAGGCGGCTCAGCGGGCTGGGCTTGGGACCCTTGTGCGCATGCGTGCGCGCACCGGCGTCCTTCGCCCGCACGTCCGCGGCCTTCGCCTGCGCGGGGGCCTTCTTCCGCGTGTCGGTCGCCATCACGCGCTCACCTCCCCGCCCTGCCCCTTGGGCACGATGATGATCGCGCGGTGCGTCGCACCCGGCACGGGCGTGCCCGCGGTCATCGACTTGCAGGCGTGCTCGCACATGCCGCAGCCGTTGCACTTGTCCCACACGATGTGGGGCCGGGCGGCGTCATCCAGCTCGATCGCGTCGAGCGGGCAGGCGTTGTAGCAGTCGCGGCAGTGCGTGAGGCGGTACGCGAGGCACCAGTCCTTCACGAGCAGCGGCTCGCCGATGACGGTGCTCTGCCGCGTCGCGAGGTCGCTCAGGTGCAGGGCGCCGGTCGGGCACGCCTTCACGCACAGCGGCTCCTCGCCGTCCTCCTGCTCGCAGTAGTCGCAGTCGCCCACGTGGTAGTCCATGGTGGGCGTGCGCATCGCGAGGAAGCCGCTCTCCATGCCGCGCGGGACGATCGCGTCACGCGGGCACGCCTCGGTGCACTTCTGGCAGCGCACGCACAGCGCCATCAGGCGATCCTCGTCCTGCCCGCCCGGGGGTCGCAGCGTCGCCTCGCCGGCGAACGCCTTGGACACGCCGCCGACGCCGAGCAGGACCGCCACGCCACCCACGCCCAGGATGACGTCGCGCCGTGACATGACCGGGCCGCGCGACGCCGCGCGCCCGCCCTCATCGACCGCGGACGTCCCCGACGCTCCCGACGCGCCCGCGGTCGCGCGCGCGTCGCCGTCTTCGTTCCTTGTGCTCATCGTGCCGACACCTCTTCCTCAGAGCCTCTCCATACTCCTCAGAATAGGCGGCTCACGCCTCGTTTGCCAGCAGGTCGTCCAGCGTCTCGCCCTCCACCTGCACGAAGCCGAGCAGCAGCTCGCCGGCCCCGCGGTAGAAGTCGGTCTCGGACCACTGCATGATGTCGTGCACGAAGATCGGCACCCAGTTGGCCAGGTGGTCGCGCACGAACGCGCGCTGCGTGCGCAGCTCCTCAACCGCCTCGTCCTCTCTGCCGGCGAGCAGCGCGTCTGCGGTGCGCTTCGCCATGACCTGCATGAACTCCAGCTCCACGGCGATGTGGTCCTCGCAGTCGCGCCAGGACTCGTCCTTCTTCAGGTTGTTGGCGCGGTAGATGGCCAGCACCTCGTCGCGCGCCTCCTGCATGAGCAGGCGCTTCTCTGAGGTGTGGACGGACTCGAAGGGGTAGGCGGCGGAGTGGCCGTTCACGCCGTGGCCGATGAAGGTGCGCATGTAGTCGCGCGCGAGGTCGAGCCTCGTGTCCTCCCAGACGGTGCTCAGGTAGTTGAACAGCAGGCGGTAGCCCTTGTCGACGTGCTCGTTGCCGGTGGCGGTCGGGAACTTCATGCCGCGCATCTGCGCGACGAGGTCGTCGTCGGCCTCCACGCGGAAGATGCGCGCGAGCATCCCGTACGTGCGCGCGCGGTCCCTCATGACGGCGACGAGCTCCTTGCCGGTGGCTTCCTGCTCGGTGGCGGGGACGTCGAGAACCTCGACGGGTGCAGTGGTCTCGCTCATGGTCTCTCCTTCTGGGGCGATGGTCGGTGCCTGCGGGCTACTCGGCGACGACGGCGACGGCCGCCTCGTCGCGCTCGGCCGCGAGGAAGCGCCTGCCGAGCTCGGTGGTGTGCCAGCCCTTGTCGCGCCAGACGAGCGCGCCGGTCGCCTCCATGCCGTCGATGAAGTGCGCGCCGTAGCGGCGGGGGTTCTGCACGAGCGGGTCGTCGTCGATCAGCGCGCCGACCTCCTTGGCGGAGCGGCCCTGCTCGGCGCAGAAGTCAAGCAGACGCAGGTAGATGTCGCGGTACGGGGACTCGGACGCGGAGCCGACGAGCTCGCGCACCTCGTTGCCCTCGCGCAGCTCGGAGACGACCTCCAGGCCGGCGTCGGTCGCGGTCCAGGTCGCCTCGCGCGGCTCCTTGACCTCCAGGTAGCCGTCGCCGTCCTCGTCGACCTCCTCCTCGGAGGACTCGGGGACCTGGGCGGTGAGCGCGCCGGCGGTCTCCAGCATGCGGCACAGCGACAGCGGGGTGTAGACCGAGAGGTTGTCGCGCTGGACGCCCTCCACCACCTGCGCGACCTCGCTGGTCGTGTGCGGGTCGTTGCAGGCGTCGATGATGGCGACGAGCACCTGGCGGCGCGCGGGGTTGCCCCGCAGCAGCTCGCGCAGGGCGTCCTGCGCCGACGCATAGTTGGCCTTGTCATACCTGCCGCGCACGCGATGGCTCTCCGGGAGCTCGCTCATCATCGGCAGGTCGGTGATCTGGTCGTCCTCGGCCTCGTCGTCGGGCTGGTCGACGTCGGCCGCGAACGGGTCAAACTCATCGTCCTCAAACAGCTCCAGGTCGTCCTGGACGGCCCCGTAGCGGTCAGCGGCCTGCGCCGCCTCCCCATACGTCTCGTGTGCCATGCGATCCACCCTCTCCTTGGTGTTTCGGTCGGCTCCGACAGGTCTTGGCCCGCCATCGCCCTGAGGACGCGCGGCGCACATGGCGCCCGGCGCGTCGCCCGCGGGCGGCGTGGCGAGCCGTTGCTGCCCTAGCGTATGGATGCGCGCACGCGAACGGTCATGTGATGGGGATGATTTGATGGCGCCTGACGACGGCGCATCAGGCGCATATGTCGATAGCTACCGCCATTATCGCAGGTACATGGCTCATCCGTCATGGCGTGGTAGCACGGTGCTACCGTCGGGGGAGGATGACGCGCGCCCGGGGCCGTCGGTGGCGCCGAGGGCGTTGGCGGCGCCGGGAGTCTTGGCGGCGTCGCCGGGAGTCCTGGTCGCGTCGGCGGCCGCCCGAGCGTCGCGGGCGCGGTCCCGGGCGCGCTGGGCGATGGCGGAGGTCGCGCTCTCCAACGCGTCCGAGA
>CACZRK010000265.1 GCA_902783515.1 uncultured Coriobacteriaceae bacterium
CCGCACCGTCAGGGGAGGCCGCCGCGCTTCTAGGCGCCCGAGTGGCGTTGGCGTCGCCGCCCCGCGCGGCGTCTCGCGTCCGCCGCGGCCGCGCCCCTAGGCGCGCGCGAGGCGCGTCGTCAGCTCGTCAAGCTCGTCCACGAGCTGCGCGAACAGCGCGAGGGCGCGCCTGACGGGCTCCTCGTCGGCCATGTCGACCCCCGCCCGGCGCAGCAGGTCGATCGGCGGCTGCGAGCTGCCGGCGCTCAGGAAGTCCAGGTAGCGACGCACAGCGGGCTCGCCGTCCTCAAGGATCCCGCGGGACAGCGCCGTCGCCGCCGCGAAGCTCGTCGCGTACACGTAGACGTAGTAGTCGTAGAAGAAGTGCGGGATGCGCGCCCACTCAAGCGTGATGCCGTCGTCAAGCACGACGTCCGGGCCGTAGTAGTCGCGGTTCAGCGCGCCGTAGCGCTCGCAGAGGCGGGCGGCCGTGATACCCTCGCCCCGCGCCCCGAGCTCGTTGACGTCGCGCTCGAACTCGGCGAACATGCACTGCCGATAGAGCGTCGTGCGGAACTGCTCAAGGTAGTGGGTGATCAGGTAGGCGCGCTCGCGATCGGTGTGCGCGTGGTCCAGGAACCACCGCATGAGCAGGGCCTCGTTGCAGGTTGACGCGACCTCCGCCACGAACATCTCGTAGTCGGCGTACGCGGGCGGCTGGTGCGAGCACGCAAGGTACGTGTGCACCGAGTGCCCCATCTCGTGTGCGAGCGTGAAGACGTCGTCAAGCGTCCCGTGGAAGTTCATCAGGATCACCGGGTGCATGCCGTAGCCGCCGGCGGAGTACGCGCCGCTGCGCTTGCCTACGTTCTCGTACACGTCCACCCAGCGCGAGGAGAGCCCCTCGCGCACGATCGCCAGGTAGTCCTCGCCGAGCGGCGCGAGTGCCTCCAGCATGATCTCGCACGCCCGCTCGTAGGTGAACGTCATGTCCACCTTGTCGACGATCGGCGCGTACAGGTCCCAGAAGTGCAGGTCGTCCACGCCAAGCAGCCGCCGGCGCAGCCCCACGTAGCGGTGCAGCGGCGCCAGGTTCGCCCTGACGGCGTCGATGAGCCCGAGATAGACGCTCGTGGGCACCTCGGTCGGGAAGAGCGACGCCGCCATGCTCGCCGGCACGCCGGGCTCGTTGCGGTAAGCGCGCGCCTCGGCCATGAACTTCTGGACCTTCACCTGCGAGGCGAGGATCGCCGCGCTCGTATTCCTGAACTTCCGGTACGTGCCGTACAGCGACTCGAACGCGCTCTGCCGCAGGGTTCGGTCGCGCGCCATCATGAGCGGCACGAAGGTGCCGTGCGTGACCGGGTGCGCCTCGCCGCCTGCGTCGATCACGTCGGGGAAGGTGAGGTCGGCGTCGTTGAACAGCGAATAGACGGTCTCAGGCTGCGCGACGACCTCGCCCGCCGACGCGAGCAGCGCCTCCTCGCGCGGCGGCAGCACGTGCGGACGCAGCCGGCGGATCTTCCGGATCTTGCGCGCGTACGCCTCAAGGTCGCGCTCGTCGCGCATGAACGCCTCGATCGTCGCGTCGTCAAGCTCGATCACCGCAGGCACGAACCACGACTGCGCCTCGTCGACGGCCGTGAGGCACGAGGTGACCTGATCCGCGCGCCCCTGCCACACGTCAGAGCGCGTGTCCTCGTCCAGCCGGCGCTGCGCGTAGTTCGCGAGTCGCGAGAGACGAACGCTCGCGTCGTCGTCAAAGCGCAGGTACGCAAGGAGCGAGGCCGCGCTTGCAAGCGCCGTGCCCTGCCAGTCGCGATAGCGGTCGGGAAGCATGCGTGCGTCCGCAAGCGCGTCGAGGAACGCCTCGTCGCTTGCGAAGATGCTCGTGAGGTCCCAGGTATGGGCGGGGTCGATCATGTCGCGCTCGCGCGGCGCGCCCGTCGGGTCAATGGTCTGCTGTGCCATGGAGGCTCTCCTCAAATCTATCGTCATTGTTGTCGTATCGTCGTAACGGAGGTCTGCGCTCGCGCGCGCCGCGGAAGCGGGCCGCGATTCATCTTTCTATACATGCCCCGACGACGGCGCCGCCACGCAGCCGCGCCGGCCGCGCCGGCCGCGCACATCATGATGACACGCTCCCCATCACGTCTGGAGTGCGCGCGAAGCGGGGGCGGAGGTGATGAGCCGCTCTGGCAATCCTCGTGATGAGGACGCGTCGAACGTCGAGAAGCCCGGATGGCAAGGTGCCTGTGGCATCCGACTGGAAGGACGGCCGGATGCGCCTCACCTTCCGTCTTCGGTTCCAGATGTGGAGATGCCATGTATCGTCGTTATGCCGCCGCCCTCCCCCTTGCGCCCCCGCCCGCCGCGGGGTAGATTGATTCCTCGCGCCGCCCCCCAGGGGCGCGCGACGAACCTTGAGAGC
>CACZRK010000266.1 GCA_902783515.1 uncultured Coriobacteriaceae bacterium
GGCGGCGAACTCCCGGACGGCGTCGCTCGCGGCCGACGCGAGCCCCTCAAGGAGGGAGGCGTTGCCCTCCTTGCACAGGCACATGAACCGACAGGCCGCCATGCGGGCGACGAGCGTCCCGTTGGCGGCGCGCGCCAGCAGCGCGTCGGCGATCGCCCGGGGCAGGCGGCTGGCGTCGTGCTCGCCGATCACCCGGCACACCCGCGGGTAGTCCGCGACGGTCATCAGCAGCGCCTCGTAGTTCTCGCCGTGCAGGGTCTGCGCGTCATGGAACAGCATGAGGGCGCCGAGCATGCCGCGCTCGTTGAGGCACCCGGTCTCGGCGTCCACGTCGGCCGCGTGCGTCCGCGAGCTGGCGTCCTCGGCGTCCATGAGGTACCCCGCCACCCCGGCGATGCGGTTGCCGCGGTAGAAGGGGAACTCGGTGACGCTGACGAGGCGGGGCTCGCCGTGCACCAGGACGTGCTCCAGCCTGTCGCGGTCGCACTCCCCGGTGTGCACGATGCGCCGATCCTTCAGGATCACCTGGGCGCAGTCCGTATGCCACCCGAGCTCCGCGTCGCTCTTCCCGACGAGCTCGCCGACGTCCGGGATGCCGAAGTAGCGCAGCAGCGCGTCACTGCCGCCCAGGAAGCGCAGGTCGTCGCTCTTCCAGAAGAACTTGACGTCGGAGCAGCGGCGCGCCGCGAGCAGGAGCGCGCGGCTGTCGTCATGCGCGGCGGCCGGCTCTGCGGCCGGCGCGACGCCCAGCGAGTCGAGCATGACCGGCAGGAGCCGGTCGCGGTCGTCCCTGGCCTCCCACATGTCCTCGCGCTCGCACAGCAGGATGCTGCGCGGCGCGCCCTCGGACATGACGACGGCGTAGAAGACCGTCCAGTGGTACGCGCCGTCCTCGCGCCGGACGCGGAACAGGTCGCACACCTCGGAGCGGTCGGAGGCGTCGTAGCGGCGCCGCAGCTCGTCGGCGTCTGCGAACCGCAGGAAGCGCGCCCGGTCGTCGGCGTGCACGAGCTCGTCGGCGAAGGCGCGCATCGACGGCGCGATCCCGTGGAAGACCTGGCCCGGCAGCACGCGATCGTGCACGCACCTCAGGACGTCGATGCGGTCATGCTCGCCATCCATCAGGTAGACGCCGTCAAAGACCTGCACGGCGTAGCGCCCCAGGCGGTCGAGCGCGTCCACGGCGCGCGCGTCCTTGCTGTCGCTGATGTTGAACACGTTGGCCACGCCGAGCCACAGTCGCTCGCTGCCCGCGATCTTGCGCACGACGAGCTTGTAGTAGCTGCCGCCGTCGGCGAACGTGATGCCGTGCGTCCTGCCGTCGCGGCAGGCGCTGCCGAGGAAGGAGCTCAGGCGGCCCTTGAGGGGGAACACCGCCGGACGGGACCCCGGCAGCGCCAGCGGGTCACTCCCCTCGCCCTCCCGCGCGGGCGTGACGGCGCCGATCTGCGCGCGATAGGCGGCGTTCTCGTGCAGCACCCGGACGTCGTCGCCCCTGCACGAGAAGACGGCCGTCGGCATCTCGGTGATGAAGTTGACCTTCTGCACCGCGGCGTACACAATGCCCTCCTCGGGACTCTCCGCGCGCAGCTGCCTGTGCTCGAGGAACGCCGGAATGTCCTCCATGCCCATCGGCCGGCCGTAGTAGAACCCCTGGATCACGTCGCAGCCGATGTCGCGCAAAAAGCGCACCTGCTCCTCGTCCTCCACCCCCTCCGCGAGCGTGCCCACGCCCAGCAGCTTGGCCATCGCGACGATGCTCGTGATGATCTTGCGGCTTCGCGCGTCAAAGCCTTTGAAGAAGCCCATGTCGATCTTGATCACGTCAAAGTCAAAGCGGTGCAGCGAGTTGAGCGACGAGTACTTGCTGCCAAAGTCGTCCAGCCACACCTGGTAGCCGGCATTGTGGAAGCGGGCGATCGTCTCGGAGAGGCGCTCCTGCTCGTGCGCCATGACCGACTCGGTGATCTCCACGTGCAGGCAGGAGCGGGGCACGGCGTGACGCCTGACGGCGCCCTCGACGATCTCAAACGGGTCGGCGACGTCAAAGTCAATCTTGGAGAGGTTGAGCGAGACCGGCAGCACCCACAGCCCGTTGTCAAGGCGATCGCGAATCACGCGGACGACGTGATCGATCACGAACTCGTCCAGCTTGGCGACAAGCCGCGCGTCCTCCAGCACGGGCACGAAGACGGCCGGGGAGATGTTGCCGCGCACGGGGTCCTGCCAGCGCGAAAGCGCCTCGAAGCCGCACAGCTCGCCCGACATCGCGCGCACCACGGGCTGGAAGAACACCCTGACATAGCCGTTGCGCAGGGCATGCTCGAAGTTCTGGACGATGTACATGCGCATCCTGTACCGCGCGCCCATGTCGTCGGTGTAGTAGGCGTACGACCTCGTCGCATCCCTGGCGATCGAGTCGCAGGCGAGCTTGGCCATGTCAAAGCTGTGGTTCAGCACGTCATCGTCGTCTTCGGCCCTCGTGTCGTAGATGCCCGCCTTGAGGGTGATCGTGTCGTTGCCGATGTAGTCGTTGACGACCCTCGCCACGCGGGAGAGACGCTCCTCCAGGCCGTCGCGCCTGAGCAGGCCCTCAAAGCGGTCGCCCGAGGCGTGTGCCAGCAGCTGGCCGGGGAACGTCTCGGTGAGCGTCTCGGCGATCTTGTGCAGGCAGGCGTCGCCCGCCTTCGCGCCGTTGAGGCGGTTGTACTCGCGGAAGTTGGTGACGTTGAAGCACACCGGGCACAGCTCGCGCAGGGTGCCCTGGGCACGGTTGCGGTCTGCGACCCGCAGGGCACGCCTCCCGAACTCCTTCCGCCCGAGCAGGCCGGTGATCTCGTCGGAGGCGAGCAGCGCGCGACGCTGCTCGCGGGAGCTGAGCTGGACGACCCAGACGTCGCCGACGCCGGCGAGGCGCGCCCGCCTCACGGTGCCCTCAAGCGTCCGGATGTGATCGTCCTTGTCCTGGTAGCGAAACGAGACGAGGCAGGTGCCGGCGCCTCCGGGCGCGAGCAGACGCAGCGGACGGTAGTCACGCACGTCCACCATGCCACGGAACGTGCCGCCGCGGCGTCGCGCGAGCTCCTCCTCGCTCGCGCACCCGTACAGCGCGAGCAGCGGGGCGCTCGCGAACAGCACGCGCTCCTGCTCGTCGGCGCTGACCAGCAGCACGCCGCCCTCCAGGACGTCATAGAGACGATGGAGCAGCGCAACGTTCGTCGTGGGCGTCACTGGGCACCCGCAGTTATCTTCCAGCATCCGCTATCGCCCGACCGATCAGCAACCAACCTCGTGTGGCAGACAAACGCCGAAACAGTATAACCAAACAGGGCACCTCAGAGTCACGGGCGCGTCAGTGACGCGGCACGTACGCATCCTTGCGACGGCGTCCGCGCACGGCGTGGGCGACGGCGTCCACGGCAAGTCCCGCCATCGTCACCGCAACCACCACGACGGCGATCTCGCGGGCGCCCCAGTGGCGGTTCTGGATCTCCGCCGCCTGCTGCGCCTCCTCAGACGTGTAGTCGGTGCGCTCGCAGTGCACGAGCAGGCGGTGGTCGTTCACGCCGTAGGGCGTGCACGTGACCAGCGTGAGCAGGTCCTGGCCCGGCTGGATCGCGAGCGAGCTCATCTCCTCGGGCAGGACGACCTCCGAGGACGTGACGCGGTACGCGTAGACGTCGCCCATCGTGTGGATCAGCACGACGTCGCCCGGGACGAGCTGCCTGATGTCGTCAAACATGCGCAGGTTGCGCATGCCCGAGTGCGCCGTGAGCACGCAGTGCGTGGACGCGCCGCCCACCGGCAGGCTACTTCCCTCCAGGTGTCCCACGCCCGCCATCAGCACGGCGTCGGACGTGCCGTGGTAGATGGGCATGCTCACGTTGATGGAGGGTATCTCGACCCAGCTCATCATGGGGTCGCGGTCAAAGGAGAGCTGCGACTCGTAGGGCATGATTGAGGCGGGGTCGATGGGTGCGTCCAGGCCGGCGAGCACGTCGTTGTAGGCGTGGGCCTGGTCAAGGTACTGCTGCTTCTGGGCCGCGGGCAGCGCGTCAACCTGGGCGGTCACCTCGGAGATCGTCTGCCCCGCCCCGTCGGAGGCGATGCGGTCAACGATCCACGGCCACACGAGCAGCGCCACGCCGGCAAGGATGAGCAGCGCGGTGACCAGGCGGTCGACCCAGCGCGGCACGCGCCGACGCCTGCGGCGACCGGCCGGCCGTGACGGCTCGCCCGCGGCGCCC
>CACZRK010000267.1 GCA_902783515.1 uncultured Coriobacteriaceae bacterium
CGTCTGGCGTAGGGTAGCACCGCCCGTCCGCCGGGCATTGGCGTGCGCGTGCGTCACGCGAAATGCGGATGGTCGGGCGCGACGGCGGGAGGGGACACACGCAACGCGCCGGGCGGGGGGTCTGCCACCCCGTCCGGCGCGCTCTGGCTCTTATGCCGTCAGCCCCTGGGCGTCGTGCGCCGCCGTCTGGCCCGCAAGCACGCCGCTCGCCAGCGAGAGCCCGTTGCAAGAACCACCCTGGTAGTATGGCGTACTCCAGAAATCACCGTCCACGCCGGCGACGTACAGCCCCGCCACGACGTCATTGTCGGCGTCGACCGCGCGGCAGAAGCCGTCCGTCTTGATGCCGCCGAGCGTCACCCACGCGCCGGGATTGTACTCGAACACGTAGAACGGCCCCTGCTCGATGGCGTGCATGTAGTCTGCCGGCAGAAAGAACTCGTCGTCGAAGCCCTTCTCGCAGGCGTCATTGTACGCCGCGATCGTCTGGGGCAGGTCAGTGAGGCCGAACGCCTCCGCGAGTTCCTCGATCGTGTCGCCCTTCGCCGCCCAGCCCTGATCGATGGCCTCCTGGATCGCGTCGTCAAAGTCCGACAGCGTCACGCCGTCAAAGCCCATGAGCAGCGCGCCGCCCATGTTCGCCTTGGTCCCCTCGGTCAGGAAGTCAAAGACGGGGTTGGACTTCACCGTGTCCACGTATGCCTGGTCGACGACCGTATAGTAGTAGGGATCGCGCAGCATGGGCTCACCGCTGTACATGGTCTGCTCGGCCATCTGCTGCTCGTTCATGAAGCGCTCGCCGCGCTTGTCGACAAGCACGTTGCCAAAGAGAGGCAGGTAGAAGCAGGGGTTCGTGCCTCGGCCGGGTGCCCAGGAGTACGCGGGCGAGGCCTTGAGGTTCGCGGCGCCCATCTCATTGCAGGAGACGGAGAAGTTCTTGCCGATCTGCGCGCCCACGGCCTGGCACATCTTGATGCCGCCGCCGTCATTCTGGCCGAAGCCCTGGTTGACGAGAACCGCGCCCGCGAAGTGCTCCTTGATCATCTCGGGATTGGCAAGGAAGCCACCGGTGCACACGACGACGGACGGGGCGTCGACCTCGACCTCTCCGTCAGGCCCCTGCGCGACAAGACCGCAGACGGCGCCATCCGCGTTCGTGAGCAAACGCGTCGCCTTGCAGCCGAACATCGTGGTGAGCGAGGGACGCGCGGCGCACATGGCGCGGAAGTTGTCGGCGCGCGGCGTGCCCTCCTCCATGTACACGTGGCCGCCACGGTTCAGCATCGGGTCCGCCTCGGTGGTGTTCTCAAAGGCGTACATGAACTTCACGCCGCCGTCGATAAGGTAGTTTGCGGCCCGAGCGCTGGATCGGATGATGTTGCGCAGCGCCTTGCCGTTGCACTGGTAGTGCGTGCCCGGCTCGAGCAGCTCGAACGCCTCCTGCTGGGTGAGGTAGTGGTCGTACTTGAGCTGCTCCTCGCTCTCGATCATCCACGCGCCCGTCGTGTGGGTGTTCGTGGTGCCCTCGAAGTCGGCAGCCGAATCGATGGCGATGACCGTCGCTCCTTCGTCGGCAGCGGTGATCGCGGCCATGAGGCCGGCGGCGCCGAGACCGATCACCGCCACGTCCGCCTGCAGGGTGGACGCCGCATCGGACGACGCACTCGTCGTGGTCTTCGCCGCAGCGCCGGCCGTGGACTTCCCGTCGGCGCCGCCGGACTCGGCGGCGATGGCCGTGCCCGCGATGCTCGCCGCGGCGGCGCCCGCCGCCATGCCCATGAATCCGCGCCTGCTCATCATGTTGTCGCTCATGACATCTCCCCTTTCTGTCCGTCTCCGCCAGCCGAACGTCCCCGTGACCGCGCGTGGCGTTCTCGCGGCGAGTCCGCGAGCAGTTCGTAGCCGCCCGCGCCGACGGAGCCTCCCCACCATCGCCTCACTCGGGACATATGGTGCGGCCTGACGGGCCCCCTGCCCGGCACGCTGTCAGCGACTCTAGACGATGCTGCGACAGTAGAGTCAACGCGCGAACTGATGCGCGGGCGTTGTGACCTGCGCGGCGCATGTGCCGCATCGGGGCGGCTTGACGTCCTGGCGACCTCGGTGGCTGATCAACGTGCGATCGGCGCCGAGACGCAAACTCTGCAGCGACCGCAGGGTTTCCATGGACCGCGGGGGAGATCGGACGGGCGCGGCCCCCGTGATGGTGCTGCCGCGCGAAGGCGCGGCCAGGCGCGTGGGCGCAACCGTTCGCTGTCGTCAGCAGGCGTCGGCCGCCGTCGGGCGCACGGGAACCCACATCTCGTCAAACCGCAGGCCATGCTCGCCGTAGACCGTGCACACACGATGGGTGAACGCCCGACCGGCAACCGCGAGGCGCTCGGCGCGCAGGAATGCTCGCACGGCGGTGACATCCTCGGCACACGGGCTGAAGTCATCTCCCACGCGGAGCGGCGCGCGCACGCACCGTGCCGCCGGCAGGAAGACGACGTCATCGGCACGGGGCGCGGCTGTCACGTACGCGCGTGCGACTGCATATCCAACCGAGACGCCAACCAGCGATGACGCCGCGTCAAAGCACTCCTCGTCAAGAAGAAGCGAGGAGTCCGCGTACGGTATCGGGAACCCCTCCTCGCCGGTGGGTATCCTCGGCTCCACGCCGTCGCACGAGCCCGGCATCCACAGCGGCGCCCAATAGGTCGCTGGCGAACGCGCGACGCGCGGCGCGAGGTTGCCTCCGACGATTTCGCGCATCACGGCCGTCCTGTGCGCGAGGAACGCCTCGAGCCGCTGCGCGCGCTCGACCTCCTCACGCGCCCGCGCCTCGCACGACTCAAGCGCCGCCATGACGTCGTCGCGCGTGCCGTCGGACACGAGGCCCGCGATCTCCTCGGTGTCACACCCGCACTCGCGGTAGTTGCGGCACTCAAGCAGCCGTGAGACGTCCGGGAGGTCGAACGACCGATACGTGCCATCGCGTCCGTGCGAGGGCGTGACGATGCCGCGCTCCTCGTAATACCGAATCCCGCTCGCAGAGAAGCCCGTGAGCTTGGAGACCGTTCCTATCTTGAGGCTCATGGTGCCTTCCCCCCTTGGCTCGTCTTCAGGTGCATCGCGGTGACGTCTCGGATGGCAGCCGCCTCGTGATCGCTCGGCGTATCATCCTCACGATACGTCATCGTGGTATCGTCGCCGCCGACCTTGCCACGGCACGCCGCGCGGGGCAAGCCGCGACGGTGACACAACGAGAGGATGAACATGGACGTGCGGGGAGCTGCGAGCGTTCGCGCGGGTATACGAGTCCGGCTCGCTCACCCAGGCCGCACGGGACGCCTTTGTCTCACGGCAAGCCATGGGGCAAGACGATCTCGCAGCTCGAGAGCGATATCGGGCAGCTGTTCACCCGCGACGCCCGCGGCGTCACCCCGACGGAACTTGCGCACGAGATCTACCCACATGTCCTTGCCTGCCTTGGCGAGTACGATCGCATACGACGTATCGCGGAGCTCAGGACTTCGCGCGAATCAGGTCTGCTGCGCGTCGCCCTGGAAGCGGGGGCGGCGATCACGCTCCCCGTCGGCCTGCTGCAGGCGTTCGATGGGGCGCATCCGTCACTTCAGGTCGCCTCGTCCGTCATGGCTCCCGACGTCATCGTCGACGCCCTGCTCTCCGACAGGGTTGACGCCGCGCTCGCATGCCCACGGCAGATGGACGGCGTGACCTTTCGCCCGGTATACACGAACCCCATGACCGTCGTGTTCCGCGCAGATGCGTTCGCGATACGCAACGAGCTGTGCGTCGGCCGCACACAGGGTGGCGCGATGGAGCTCCGGACGGAATTCCTCTCAGGTAAGACCGTGTTTGGGATCTCGCCGGCCAACCACGTCGAGCAGCAACTTGAGCCATATCTGCATCACCTCGGCCTTGACACGCACATCTCATTCGAGCGCTCAGACATCGCGCTCACACGCGACGCCGTCACCTCCGGTCTCGGGGGCGCGATCGTCGAGAACGGCTCGGTGCGCAGGGTGTTTGACACACCCGCCTACGTCCATGTCCCCCTGCGAGGGCGTGGTGCGCCCGTATGGGAAGTCGGCGTGCTCTCTGCGACGCACAAGCGAGCGTCGGCTGGCGTCGTCGCGCTCTCAACGTTCGCGCTCGACTATGTGGAGCGCGCGCTCTCGGAACCCGATGACGGGACAAAGGGGACGGGGCGCCTCGCCCACACGCACGACCATCAATGACCCCAGCGCGGTGCGCCTCCCCACCCGCAACCAGACGGTTGCCTCCTGTCAATCAGGCGCTTCTTCCCGCGGCGCGCTCCAGGCGATAGCGTGGTGCGTGGCAGGGCGGCGCGACGGGGGAGTCGACGCCGCCTGCAGGGGACGAGACATCGCATAAGGGGGATCACATGGAGAAGGAACTCTCACGCAGGGGCTTCGTCAGCGGCGCCGTCGCGGCGGGCGCCGGCC
>CACZRK010000268.1 GCA_902783515.1 uncultured Coriobacteriaceae bacterium
AACGACCACACGGAGCCTGGCGCCCCAGACCCGCTGGGCCTGGGTCGAGGTGGACCTGGAGGCGATCCGGCACAACGTGCGCGTGTTCCGCGGCCTCATCAAGCCGCCGACGCGCCTGATGGCCGTCGTGAAGGCGGACGGGTACGGGCATGGCGCCGTCGCGGTCGCCAACGCGGCGAAGGCGGCGGGCGCCGATGCGTTCGCGGTCGCCACCGTGGACGAGGGCGTGCAGCTGCGCGAGGCGGGCATCGCCGAGCCGATCCTCATCCTCGCCCAGCCGCCGATCACGTCCATCCCGCTGCTGGTGCAGCACGAGATCATGCCCTCGGTGTACGACCTGGAGTTTCTCGCGCGCCTGGGCCAGGCGGCGATCAACGCCGGCGTTGAGGCGCGCTACCACCTGGCGGTGGACACGGGCATGAGCAGGATCGGCGTGCTCGCCTCCGAGGTCGTGGAGTTCATGCGCGTCGCCGAGCGCCTGGGCGGCATCCACCTGGACGGTGTCTTCACGCACTTCGCGACCGCCGACCTGACGAGCGGCTGGGACTTCACGCTGCAGTCCAAGCGCTTCCGGGACGCGGTCGCCGCGCTGCGCGCCGCGAAGGTCAACCCGGGCTGCGTGCACTGCGCCAACACGCCGGCGACGGTGCTGCACCCCGAGGTGCACTATGACATGATCCGCCTGGGCGTGAGCATGTACGGCCTGCACGCGGCGCCGACGACGGAGGGGCGCATCGACATCCGTCCCGCCATGAGCGTCAAGGCGCGCGTGACCCGCGCGATCCGCCCCGGCGTGGGCGAGGGCGTCGGGTACGGCATGACGTACCGCGTCGCGCGCCCCTCCACGCAGATCGCCACGCTGCCGCTCGGCTACGCCGACGGCCTGCACCGCTGCCTCTCCAACAAGATGGAGGTCCTCTACGGCGGCCAGCGCTGGCGCCAGGTGGGCAACATCTGCATGGACCAGTGCATGGTGGAGGTGGAGTCGGAGATCGCGCTCGTGCGCGGCAGGAGCGTGAAGCCGATCGAGGAGGGCGACGAGGTCGTGATCGTCGGCGCCCAGGGCGACGAGCGCATCACGCTGGACGAGCTCGCCGAGCGCGCCGGCACCATCAACTACGAGCTCGCCTGCGACTTCGGGATGCGCCTGCCCAAGGTGTACCTGAACGCCGGCGGCGCGGGCACGGCGCGCACCGCGTAGGCGGGGCGCGAGACGAAGGGGGCGCGGCGCACATGCCGATGCTGAAGATCCCTGGCCACGAGCACCAGCGTGCCCGCGAGGTCACGCTGCAGGAGATACGCGACGTGCTGGGCGACTGCCATCTGTGCGGGCTGTCCCGGACGCGCACGAACATCGTGTTCGGGGTGGGCGACCCCCACGCGCGCGTCGTGCTGGTGGGCGAGGCGCCCGGCGCGAACGAGGACCTGCAGGGCGAGCCGTTCGTGGGGGCGGCGGGCCAGCTGCTCAACCGGATGCTTGTCGAGCACGCCGGCGTCGCGCGCAAGGACGTCTACATCGCGAACGTCCTGAAGTGCCGCCCGCCGGGAAACCGCGCGCCGGCGCCCGACGAGACGATGGCGTGCTCGCCGTTCCTGCGCGAGCAGATCCGCAGCATCTGGCCGGACGTGATCGTGACGATGGGCAACCCCGCCACGCACTTCGTCCTGCAGACCGAGGTGGGCATCACGCGGCTGCGCGGGCACGTGCATCGCGCGGGCCACTTCATCGTCCTGCCGACGTACCACCCGGCGGCGGTGCTGCGCGACTCGCTGAAGCTGCCTGACCTTGAGTATGACTTTGACCTGCTCGGCAAGCTGCTGCGCGGGGAGACGGACGTGGAGGGCCCGACGACGGGCGACGGGACGACGAACGGGGGCCACTGATGGACGAGACGCGGCAGGGCGAGGGGGACGCGGCGACGCCCGCGCCCGACCTTGACGCGACGGGCGTGACCCGCATCGCGCACGGCGTGTATCGCACGGCGTCCCCGCAGGCGACGACGACGCTCGGCCGCCTGCTCGCCTCGGCGCTGCGACCGGGCGACGTGATCGTGCTTTCGGGCGACCTCGGCGCGGGAAAGACGTGCTTCACCGGCGGCGTCGCGGCCGGCCTGGGCGATCAGCGGCCCGTGACGAGCCCCACGTTCACGATCATGGCGGTGCACGACGGCGGGCGCATCCCGCTGTACCACTACGACCTCTACCGCCTGGACGACGCCGAGCAGCTGGAGGACGTGGGCATCTACGACATGCTGGAGGGCGACGGCGCCTGCCTCGTGGAGTGGGGCGAGC
>CACZRK010000269.1 GCA_902783515.1 uncultured Coriobacteriaceae bacterium
CCACGGCGTCGGCCGCCGTGCCGCCCGCGCGCAGGGCGGCGAGGCCCGCCGCGGCGGCCATGGGATTGGAGCAGCACACCATGCCGTTGCGCGCATAGACCGGCAGGCGCCGCGAGGGATAGCGCACGTCCAGCGGGTCGAACCACGCGGCGCCGCGCGCCCCGACCCTCTCGACGTCCCTTGGCGCGCCCGACGGCGCCGTGTCCCACGCGTCGCCTGCCATCGCGCGCCGCTAGTTCTTGAGCGAGTTGAGCGGCGCGGGCATGCGGCCGCCGCGGTGGGCGAACGTCGTGCCGGCGAAGGTGTTCATCGGCATGACGGGCGCGGTGCCCATGAGGCCGCCGAAGTGCAGCGTGTCGCCGGCCTTGTGGCCGATCGCGGGGATGACGCGCACGGCGGTCGTCTTGTTGTTGATGACGCCGATCGCCATCTCGTCGGCGATGAGGCCGGCGAGCGCCTCCACGGTCGTGTCGCCGGGGACCGCGATCATGTCCAGGCCGACGGAGCAGACGCAGGTCATGGCCTCCAGCTTCTCGATGGACAGCGAGCCCGCGCGCGCCGCGCTGATCATGCCCGCGTCCTCGGACACCGGGATGAAGGCGCCGGACAGGCCGCCGACGCTCGAGGACGCCATCACGCCGCCCTTCTTGACGGCGTCGTTGAGCATCGCGAGCGCCGCCGTGGTGCCGGGGCCGCCGCACTTGCCGACGCCGATGATCTCCAGGATCTCGGCCACCGAGTCGCCGATCGCCGGGGTCGGGGCTAGGGACAGGTCCACGATGCCCATCTGCGCGCCCAGGCGCCGCGACGCCTCGCGGGCCATGAGCTCGCCGATGCGGGTGATCTTGAAGGCGGTGCCCTTGATCATCTCGGCGACGGTCTGCATGCTCGCCTCCGGGGGGAGCTGGCGCAGCGCGGCCGCCATGACGCCGGGGCCGGAGACGCCGACGTTGATGACCTCGTCGCCCTCGCCGGTGCCGTGCACGGCGCCCGCCATGAACGGGGAGTCCTCCACCATGTTGGAGAAGACGACCAGCTTGACGGCGCCGTAGCAGTCGGTGTCGGCGGTGAGCTCGGCGGTCGTGCGGATGACCTGCGCCATCTTGAGGACGGCGTCCATGTTGATGCCGGCGCGCAGGCTCGCGACGTTCACGCTGGAGCACACGCGCTCGGTGGTCGCGAGCGCCTGCGGGATGGAGTCGATGAGGCGGCGGTCGGCGTCGCCCATGCCCTTGTGGACGAGCGCGGAGAAGCCGCCGACGAAGTCCACGCCCACGGCCTTCGCGGCGTCGTCGAGCGCCACGGCCAGCGGCGTGAGGTCCGTCGCGTCCGTGGCGTTGGCGAGCAGCGCCATCGGGGTGACCGAGATGCGCTTGTTGACGATCGGGATGCCGTACTCACGCTCCAGGTCGGTTGCGACGCCCACCAGGTGCTCGGCGGCGGTGGTCAGGCGGTCGTAGACCTTGCGCGCCATGACGTTCACGTCGCGGTCGGCACAGCCGAGCGTGTTGACGCCCATGGTGATCGTGCGGACGTCCAGGTTCTGCTCGGAGACCATGGCAAGGGTCTCGCTGACCTCTTCGATGGAAATGGACACGAGTTGCGCCTCCTTGTGGTGCGATGGGGTCTTGGGCGCCGTGCGCGCCACCCCCATCTTAGACGGCCAGGCGCACCTCGCGCGCGTCGCCAGGCGCCGATCGATGCGATACTCTAAATAGGCTGCGTTTGGAAACGCGCCGGCAATGGTGGGGGCCGACGGTGGTGGCGGTCGCGCCGCGGCCGTGTGGTGACGGGCGTGCGGAGGAGGTGGTCACGTGGCGGACGTCGAGCAGGGCGGCGGGCATGGCGTCGATCAGGTCGACGAGCCGCAGGTCCGCGTGCGCCTCGTGCGAAACCGCCGCATCCGGCCGCGGACCGTCGTCACGGCCGTCCTCGTGATCGCCCTCGTCGCCGTCGTCTGGGGCCAGCGCGCGCTGCTCGTCCAGATGGCGCAGGCCATGAGCCACGGGTCGGTCATCCCGCTCGTCGCGGCCGTCGCCTGCGAGGCGACGCGCATCGTCTTTCACTCCCTGGCCTACACGCGCTCGTTTCGGGCGATCGGGGCGGACGTCCCGCTGCGCGCGACGATCCCCGCCTGGTTCAAGGCCGTCTTCATGAACACCGTGCTGCCCTCGGGCGGCACCTCGGGCCTCGCCGCGGTCGTGGACGCGGCGCGGCGCTCGTCTTCCTGGCGCTGCTC
>CACZRK010000270.1 GCA_902783515.1 uncultured Coriobacteriaceae bacterium
ACGCCGCCGCGCCCGCCGTCGAGACGCCTGCCACAACGGAGGCGCCCGCACCCGCCATGGACGTCGCGCCCACCGATACGCCCGCGCCCGCCGACGGTACCACGGCCGGCACCGAGGATGCCGCCGTCACCCAGGTCGCGTCGGCGGTGACCGACACGGCCTCCTCGACGGCATCTGACGCGCCCGCCCCCCGGGCGCTGCTGCGCCGTGCGCCCGCGGCGGCCAACGACGGCATCGACTTCACCGACTGCCTCACGAACGGCACGATCGTGCAGAAGATGGTAAACGGCAAGTGGACGGCCGCGACGGAGTTCAATGACGGCGACGACGTGCAGGTGACCATCGACTACTCGCTGCCCAAGGGCACGGTCACCACGGACAGCCGCACGATCACCTACCAGGTGCCCCAGGGCATCAAGCCCAACACGGCGCTGACCGGCCGCACCGTTGACGAGAACAAGGAGGAGAACGGCGACTACGTCATCGACACCAACGGCAAGGTGACGGTGACCTTTGACAAGTCGTTCATCGAGCAGGGCGACCTCATCACCGGCGCCGTCACGTTCCGCGGCAAGGTGCATGGCACGGGTGACCAGGAGAAGAGCACCATTCACTTCGGCGGCGCCGCCTCCGACATCACGGTGACGAAGCCCGTCGAGGAGAAGAACGACATCTACGCGCAGAAGAGCGGCTCCCTGTCGACCGACCACACGACGGCCACCTACACGGTCACGATCGGGTCAAACAAGGGCACAGGCGACACCGTGGCGATCAACGACGCGATCGACTACGGCAGCAGCACGGGCGCAAAGCCCACGTATCAGAGGGACTCGTTCAAGATCGTGAAGGTGGACGCCTCGGGCGCCCAGACGCCCGTCAGCGGCCATGGCCCGGCTTGGGGGGACAACGGCGGCAAGGGCGTGAGCTTCTCGGTGACGGGGCTGCCTGCGCTCGGGCCGAACGAGAAGTACGTCGCGACCTACGCGATGGACATGCACGTTGACGCCAACGCGACGACGGTCAACGTCAACAACAAGGCCGTCGGCACGAGCGGCGACCACTCCCGCGACGCGTGGGGCAACGTGTACTGGAAGCAGGAGCAGGAGGTGCAGAAGTCCGGCACGTTCGACCAGGCGACGGGCAAGATCTCCTGGCGCGTGACGGTGAACCCGAACGGTCGAGACGTCTCGGGCTGGACGCTCGTCGACACGCTTCCCACCGGCTGCACGCTGTGGGGGAACTACACGGTGCGGGGCAAGAACACCGGCACGCTCGCGACCGGCGGCACCTACGGCGACAGCGAGGTCCGCTACACGTTCCCGTCGGCGGGCGACCTCACGGACGCGCGGAAGACGGACACCTACTACGTGGACTTCTGGACGACCGCCCCCGCCAGTGACGGCAGCGTGGACAACACGGCCAAGGTGTGGGAGACCAACGGCTATTTTGAGGGCAAGACGACCGTGGGCGTCACGCACCGCGGCTATGACCTCGCGAAGACGTTCAGCAACGAGAGCGCCGCCGGCCCGATCAACACCGAGACGTGGGCGGTGAACGCGACGCTGCCTGACGCGCAGCTCACGACCTTCACGTATGCCGACACGATCCAGAACGCCGTGGCCGCCGACGGCACGGACATGGGCGCGGAGAGCCACTACGCATACGCGAGCGAGCTGGAGGACGACTTCGCGGACAGGCTCCGCCTTGTGGTCGACGACTACACGGAGTACCGGTACAAGGGCGCCTCGAACCCCACGTACTACTACCGCAAAGACGACGCGAGCCAGAGCGGCAACACCAGTGACGTGACGTTCGCGGTGACGTATCGCGACGCTGCCGGCAACGTGGTGGCGCCCACGGACTCCTCGACGCCGGTGAAGAGCTTCACGGTCACGCTCGGCTTTGCCGACGGTCACGAGATCCATGGCAAGAACCTGGTGCTTGACTCGTACAGGACGCACGTGGACACCTCCTCGCTGTCCGAGGGCTCAACGTGGACTGTCAAGAACACGGGCTCGCTCGCGGACAAGACCTCCACGGCGTCGCACGACATCACCAGGCAGAAGACGCTCGAGAAGCAGGTGCTCACCAAGAAGAAGGGCCAGTACGGCGGGCCGGGCACCTATCAGAGCGGCGACGCGACCGTTAGCTACGACGAGATGGAGGGCGTGCTGAGCTACCGCCTGATGCTCAACACGTCCAGCAGCGACAACGGGACCATCACGATCACGGACACCCTGCCCGCCGGCGCGACGCTCGTGGACGGCTCGGTGAAGGCGACGTTCTATGAAAACGAGTACAGCTCGCACTCGACCAACTACGCGGGAACGGACTTCGAGAACGGTCAGAAGCCCACGTACGGCGCAGTCGTGAACGACGACGGCACCACGACGCTCACCATCACGATCACGGGCTACACCTACGCGAGCAGCCATCCCCGCGTCGCGGTGTCCTACGACGTGTCGGTCGCCGGCGACCCCGCGTGGAACGACCCCATGGCCGACACGGTGAGCTATGCCAACACGGCCGCGTGGAACGGCCACACCGACAGCCAGAACACCACCGTGAAGCGCGACGCCCACCCCGTCACGAAGACCGGCACGCAGCTGGACAAGAACGGCAACCCCGTCGTGCTGGGCAGCAACGGCAAGCCGGTGGTCGACCCCACGAACGCGGTCCGCTACTACGTCGACATCAACCCCGCGGGCAAGAGCCTGAACCCGCGGGACGGCGTGCTCACGCTCACGGACACCGTGCAGGACGCCGCCAAGTACGACCCGCAGCTGAGCATCTCGTCGGTCAAGCTCTACGCGTACAGCATCACGGCCGACCACCATCTGGGCGGCGAGATCAGCCCGGACCGTTACTCGGTGCAGTACGACCAGGCGACCGCGAAGCTCACGGTCACGGTGCCGGACGAGCTGCCCTGCGTGCTCGTGTACGACTATCAGATCGACAAGGACGCCGTCATCAACGACGCCGTGGTCAAGAACGCCTGCTCGCTGGACGGCTCGTGGAGCAGCGCGAGCGAGCTGAAGCTCAGGGAGAGCAGCTCCTCCGCGTCGGCATATCACAAGCGGATCACGCTGCGCAAGGTGGACAGCGAGAACTACCAGAAGCCGCTGGAAGGCTCCACGTTCACGCTGGCCCGCTGGGACGCGACGTCGCGGGCGTGGGTCACGGAGAGCGACGTCGTGACGCCGAAGGACGGCGCGTTCACCTGGGACCTGGGCGGCACGACGCCGGCGCTGACCGCGAACGCCCTGTACCGACTGGTCGAGACGACGGCGCCGGACGGGTACGCGCTTGACCAGACCCCGCGCTACTTCGTCTGGATGGACGTGCAGAACAACAAGGACGCGTCGTACAACGCCTCGGGTGCTTCGTCGGCGAAGAAGCCCGACAACGCCTCCGGCGTGAGCAAGGAGCAGATCACGTTCTTCAAGAACGCCGGCGGCACGCTGTACGTCCCGAACACGTACACGCGCCTGACGGCGAAGAAGGTCTGGGCCAACGAGGACGGCTCCGCGGCCGCGGCGCCCGCCGACGCCAACGTGACGGTCGGGCTGCTGCGCTACACGCGCGAGGACGATCCCGATCAGATGTGCACGGTGCACATCCACGCTGTCGGCACTCCTAACGGGAACGGCTGGAAGGACGAAAAGACGCTCGATCCCATCGCGATCCTGCGCGGCTCGTCGATGACGTTTACGCTTGACACCTGGAATCTCACCGTGGACGTGTTGGTGAACGGTGAGCACTACCAGACGCTCACGAACATACAGGGCTCGGCGACGGTGACCATCGAGGCGGACAAGTTTGCGGACGAGAATGCGACGGTGGAATTCGTGACGACGAATTCGGCGAACATTCCTGCCATCGACGCGACCAAGATCAACTACACCAAGCCCGGCACGAAGGACTCGAAGCACGTGGTCGTGGACACGGCGACGCTCGACGCTTCGAACGGCTGGACCCGGAACTGGGAGAACCTGCCGACTGCGGACGAGGTGGGCGACCAGTACCGCTACGAGGTCATCGAGACCTCCTGCTCGGTCCCGGGGACGACGGTCTCCTACGCGAAGACCGGTGGCGCCCAGACGGGCACCGTCACGGTGACGAACACGCTGCCGCACCATGAGGAGGAGACGGGCTACACGCTGCCCGCGACCGGCGGCAGGGGCGTGACCGGCCTGTACGCGGGCGCCGTCGCCGTCGCGTGCGCCTCGCTCGCGGGGATCGCCGCGCTGCGCCGCCGCCGCGGGCACGCGAGGTAGACGGGCGCGCACGATAGGCGGGCGCGCGAGGCGGAGGCGCTCAGACGACAGGATGAGCGCGCGGTAGGCGCGCGACAATGACGAGCGCGGGCGCGAGACGGTGAGGTCACCGTCCGCGCCCGCGCTCGTGCGCTTAGGGGTCCCGCGGCGCCCGCGCTCTCGCCGTCTACGCCGTGATGCCGAGGGCCTGGATCACGAGGCCGATCACCACGGCGATCGCGAACAGGCCGCCGATGATCGCCGCCGCCTCGGCGCGCTGCCGGTCCTCCTCCAGCAGGACGAGCAGCCCCAGGCCGCCGCTCGCCGCGAGGCCGGCGATCGCCGCGCCGAACGTGATGACGCCGTCCACGTAGAACTGCGTGATGGCGACGCTCGCGGCGCAGTTGGGGATCAGGCCGACGAGCGCCGCGAACACGGGCTGCAGCAGCTCCTTGCCGGCGAGCCACGCGGCGATGGTCTCCTGCCCGACGAGGGCGAACACCACGGCGATCGCGAGCGACACGACGAAGATGAAGCCGGCGACCTTCAGCGTGTGCACGAGGGGATGCCACAGCAGCGTGCGCGCGGTCAGGCGCTCGTGCTCGTCGTGGCCGGCGGGCTCGTGGCCGCAGCAGCCGCGCTCCTCCAGGGCGTGCTCGTGATGGTGGCCGGGATCGTCCACGCCCGTCTCGACGGCCTGCTCATGCGCGAACACGGCGGCGTTGCGTCGGCGAAAGACGAGGTCAAGGGCATAGCCGACCACGATGGCGCAGACGAGCTTCGTGAGGATGAGCGGCACGAGCGCGCCCATGGCGCCCGGCTGCGACAGCAGGATCGGGATGGCCTCGTCGGACGTCGCGATGTAGATCGCGAACAGCGTGCCGATGGTGACGAGGCGCTGCGTGTACAGCGCGGTGCCGACGACCGAGAAGCCGCACTGTGGGATGACGCCCAGCGCGGCGCCGATGAGCGGGCCCGCCTTGCCGGTGCGCTCCATGAGGGTGCCCATGCGGTTGCCGAGCTTGACCTCAAGCACCTCGATGAGCACGTAGATCACGAACAGCCAGGGGATCATCTTCAGCGTGTCGATGAGGGCGTCGAGCCCTGCGTCAAGTAGAACGTCCATGCATGGGTCCTTACGTACGTCGATGGTGAGAGGGTCGGGTGGCGCGAGGGGGCGATGCCGGCGCGGCGCGGGCGATCAGGCGTGCCGGCAGTGGCCGGTGCAGGTGCCGTCGTGCGGGCGCCGTCGCGGGTCGTCGGGCGTTCGCCCGCGCTCGAGGCAGGCCGAGCACGTGCCGTACAGCACGGTCTTCACCGGGTCGATCAGCACGTGGTGCTCGGAGGCGAAGTGCCGGTAGAACCGCGCGAGGTCCTTGCACTCGATGGGGACGAGCTCGCCGCAGCCCTCGCACTTCAGGTAGAACCGTGTGTCCTCGTCCGCCTCGCCCTCGGGCGAGACGCTGCGGTAGCACGCGCCGTCCGAGCCCTCCACCGTGCTGCGCGTCGCCTCGCCCTCGCAGGCCAGGCGATCCAGGTTGCGATAGATCGTCGCCATGCCCACCGTCTCGCCGCGCGCCTCCAGCTCGTCGGCGATCTGCCGGGCCGTGAGGTACTCCTGGGGGTGCGCCCGCAGGCAGTCAAGCACGAGCTGCTTCTGCCGCGTGCGATAGTGGTGCCTGACCGTCGAGTCTGACGAGGCGCTCTCAGGTGCTGACGTGGACATGACCGACTGCCTTTCCGAGTGGACCGTGGCGCTGCGACGCCCGGGATGCTCGCGCGCCCGACGCGCTGACGCCTGACGGACGAGCGAGAGCCCGGCATGCCTGCGCGTCCGGCGTGCCTGTGCGGCCCCAAATCCGAGAATGATTATCGAATTGAGGATTGCGCGGGTCTCAAGATACCCGTCCGCCCGGCGTCGTGACGCAGGACGGCAAAAATGAGAGTCATTCTCATATATGCTTCGCAATTGCGCGACCGCGGGAACGTGCGGCCGTGCGGCGCGGATGCCCGCGATGGCCCGAGACGCGACTGCCCGCCCGCTGCTCCGTCTCTCACCCTACGCGAGCGCCCCAGCGATCAGCCAGAGAAGCAGCAGGTGGAGGGGGTAGAACAGATAGAAGAAGTATTTCATACCGCGTCCGCGCCGGCCGTTGTACAGCAGGAAGCACGCCATGCCGACGATGGAGTACATCTCCATCCAGTCGTTGTGGACGAGGCAGTATGCAGCGGCGAGCGCCGCGCCGACCGCGAGCTGCGCCACGCGGGAGTCACGCGCAAGGTACAGTCCGCAGACCAGCAGGACGCCGAAGGCGTGGTAGTCAACGTCAAGCGCCAGCGCCAGCCAGGCGCCGCCGATCGCGCACGGGACGAGCAGGACGCCCCTCGCGAGGCGCGACAGCCCGAGCCGATCGCCGACGAGCTCGGGAACCCACATCACGACGTAGGCGATGAGCAGCGTGAACATGACGTTCAGGCTGGTCGCGTACGAGATGACGCCGTCGTTGAGCGCGAGGTCAAAGGGGATCTCCGAGACCGCCGCGAACAGCGCGAGCCTGACCACTTGCCGCGGGCGGCTGTGCGTGTGGACGAAGCCCTCCACGAGCGCGAAGCAGAACAGCGGGAACGCGATGCGGCCGACGTGACGCATGAGCAGGTAGACCTGGTACGCCTCCACGGCATTCGCCGCGTGCGTCCGGTACAGCAGCAGGCAGTACGGGAGCACGAGGACCGCGCCGGCGTGATCGACGAGCATCGTCACGATGGCGATCCACTTGAGGCCCGTGCCGGTGAGGGGGCGCCAGTCATGTCCCTTGGCCTGCGCCGACGGCGCGTCAGCGGGCGACGACGGGAGGGAGGTCGATGCCTTCGGCGTGCGGGGGCCCATTGGCGTCCTTTCTGTCAAGACGGTCGTCGGGCGGGCGCGCGACGGGTGGCTGACGCTGCCCGCGACGGTACCACACGCCCGAACGGGCGACGCGCGCGATGGGTATGAATGTGGGTAAACGACTGCGGGACGCGGGAGAGGCGGATGGCCATGCGCACGATCGGCAACATCGTCTGGATTCTCACGGGCGGGCTCATCACGGCGCTCGGATGGGTGATCGCGGGCGTCATTTTTTACATCAGCATCGTCGGATCCCGCTCGGCCGCCAGGCGTTCAAGATGGCCAAGCTCACCCTCGCGCCGTTCGGCCTGGAGGTCCGCTACGGCGGCGGGGCGCCCTCCGTCATCGCCAACGTCTTCTGGGTGCTCCTGATCGGCCTCTGGGAGGCGATCGCGTACCTCGTGATCAGCGCGCTGCTGTGCGTCACGATCGTGGGCGTGCCCTTTGGCCTGCAGCTCTTCAAGATGGCAAAGCTCTCGCTCATGCCGTTCGGCGCGAGTGTGGACTAGCTAGTATGTGGGATGCGGCCATGCGCCCTGCTACCAGGACCGCATGGCCGCATCCAAGGAGATGTCATCTCACAAGAAGGCTATGGATTCGTTACATAATAAGCCCATGAGGCAGAATGCCGCTGCCTTCACATCATGACGCCTCCTCTTTGTAGGAGGCGTCACACGTATGGCTAGTTAGCCTGTGAGAGCGCGTCGGCGACGGCGGCTATGATACCGGCGCTGGTGCGCGTCGCGCCTGCGACCATGTCGACGCCGTCCGTGCCACCGGCGGCAGCGATCGCGGTGGGCAGGTCGCTCAGTGCGCGGTCGATGGCGGCAAGGCCCTCGGTCTCGTAATGCTTGAGGATCTCCACCTGCGTGACCTTCGTGCCGTCCAGCGTCACGCGAACGACCATGGGCGCCTCGCCCTTGCCCATGCCGCGGCCGATCCGCTGGTTCTCCCCGCATTCGTAGGTCTCCTCGACGGGGGTCGGCTCGAACCCATCGGTGACGAGGTTGTCCTGCGTGACGTCCTGCTTGACTTCTGCGGCGTTCGCGCCGGAGATACGCCCGAAGATCATGCCGCCACCAAGGTTGCAGCTTGCCTGATAGAGGTTCGACCAGATGTCGCCCAGCTCTCCGGCCTCATAGAGGTGGGGAATCGGCTCGCCCTCGACGTCCAGGACCTCGCCGCGCTCGTTGCGCCGCGGGCCACCCTGCGTGTTGCCGCAGCAGCATGTCTGCTTGCAGGCGTAGAACGGGCCAGTCTCGATCGGGAACATGGCCTCCGCCTTTCGCCCGAAGACGGGGTCGACGCCACTTGCCACAAAGCCGTTGTAGGTGTCGATGGTCTGCTTCATGGTCTGCGTCGCGTCATCATCAAGCCCCATCTTCACTGCTAGCTCGTCCAGCGTGTCAGCCTTGATGACCCACCCCTTGGCGATCTCCTCAGAGCTGTCGGCGGACCAGGTGGGCTGGATGGGGCCGGTGTCCTGGATCGTCTGGTCATACACGTACCAGTATGTCTCCGGTAGGGCCGCGTTCAGGAAGACGTCGTTGTACGGCATCTTGCCGTGATACGCCTTACCGTCGTAGACGCGCGTGCCATCGTTGGCGATGTTGATGCCACGGCACTTGACGAACACGCCGAAGCCGAAGGTCGCGTTGCCCGTCTCCTCGTTGCGGAAGCAGCCATTGTTCGTGACGATGTTGGCCATGTGCCATAGGTCGGCGTTCACCTCCAGCGCCATCTTGATGCCGTCGCCCTCGTTCCAGTAGCAGGTGCCGGTTGGCGGCCAGAACAGGTGCTGGTTGTAGTCCTGCTGCATCTGCGGGTTGTTCTCATAGCCACCGCACGTGAGTACGACGCCGTTCTTGGCGCGCACAAGGACCTCCTTGCCGTCGACCGTTGCGACGACGCCGTGGATGATCTTGGTGGCGGGGTCCTGGACGAGATGCGTCGCGGGGGCTTCATACCAGACGTCGATCATGTCGGCACGATCGACGACGTTCTTCTTGAGCAGGTTGTAGCACGCACCGTTGCCGCCGAAGACGGTCGGAGGCTTCATGCCGTTCGAGCCGTCGACGGTGAACGGGGTGAAGGCGGCGGAGCCGGGGAGCTGCGGGTATTCGACATAGTCGAACGTCTGCACGTTCGGCGCGCCGAGCGACTCGAACCATGCCTTGTTCTTTTGCATTTCGTCGATGTAGACGTCGAGGATCTCGTCCGAGGGCGTGTTGTAGCCGCCGCGCAGTGCCTCGAAGTACGACCGGACACCGTCGGGGTCCTCCGTGTAGCAGATCCACTGCATGCAGATGTTCGAGTTGCCGCCCGAGTAGCCCTCCTCGGCTTTCTCCAGGACGAGGACCTTCGCGCCGGCGTCCGCCGCGGTGATGGCGGTCGCGCAGCCCGCCCCGCCCAGTCCGATGACGACGACGTCATACTCGGCGTCCCACGCAACGGTCGTCTCGAAGGCGTCTGACGCCATGTCCGCGCCCGCGGAAACGGAGCCCTTTTCGGCTGCGAGCGCGGAACCGGCCGCAGCCAGCGTCCCCAGTCCGACGGCGGCACCGGCGACAAATGTGCGACGATCAAGTGACGTATTGCTGGTCATGATGATCCCCCTTTGGACTCGGCGCCCCGACCCATCCCCATGGGCGGAGCGTGGCTCACGATGTGCGTTTCGTGAACAAGGCCAGCATAAGAGGATGTTTCTATGTGGACAAAACACGAATTATGAGGAGCTATTCTCCATGAAGTGGAGAGATATATGTCAGTAGCGTGAATAGTATATACATATAGTAATAATCAGTATAATTGCATAATTAGATATTGAAATAAAATTTTAAATGATAATATTTGTAATATTATGATACATAAGATACAAACTCGTTCATACAGAATAAATATGTGATGCATGCTACAGTCTGATGACTTCGTCTAGCTGTTTATCCATCAGCGAGAGCGCATCCAGTACGACTTGCGTTGGGTTTACTTCATTGGACGTGCTGGTAATGGAGGGATTGTCGGTTTGGTTGGGTGACTTGCATATGGCATATGTCATGACCTCGTATCTTGCATCGGCAGGGCGGATCGTCACATAGTGCCGCAGAGGCGATGCTGGCAAGCCACGCAACGCGCCGAGGTCGTTCTCGCTTGCGAGCCCGACATTGCGTGGGTCAAGGGCAGCATAGTAGCCGACCATGTCGCTCGCATAGATATCTTCCACGTCTACGGGGAGGCACTCGTCACGGAATAGACGCAGGATGGCAAGAGGTAGTGCGCCATGGTTGTTTGCCGTGCTCAAGGATATGCGATATGAAGCAATATCACGAAGTGTCGGCTGTTTGAGCCTAGTGAGCGGGTGGTTGTCGTGTACGGCGAACGTCAGAGGAAAGGTCAGTGAGGCGAGTCGTCGGTATGTCATGTCATCAGCGCGATGATAGGAGGAGACCCCGTCTTTCTCGACGTCGCGCACGAAACCTATGTCCAATTGTCCCGCTCGAATGAGCTCGATATCCTCAACATTCTTGGTCACATATTCGATTGAAACGTCCGGGTGCGTGCTTGAGAGATGGCTAATCGTTGAGGCAAAGAGCATCGTAAAAGAGCTGTTGCCAAATGACTTCACGCGTACGCTTGAGACCGGACGCGCGCCAACACTGCGCGTCGCTCGGATGAGCTCGTCGTAGGCTGAGATGACCTTGCCGGACTCTCTCAGGAAGATGCGCCCAGCTGGTGTCGGCGTGATCGGTATGGAACGGTCGAGCAGACGATAGCCGACCTCCTTCTCCAGTTGGCTAATGCGTCTGCTGAGCGTCTGCTGTGAAACAAAGCGCTTTCGAGCCGCTTCAGAGATGCTCGCGTATGAGACCACGTCGAGAAAGGCGCGAATGTCCTGTATATCCATCTTTCGCTCCTTGTGTTCGCTCGGGCGACCTAGGCCGCGCGATGGTCGGCGAGCTGATGGTTGATCGATGAGGCCAGCGCGGGACCCGCCCACACGACGCAGAGCATCGGCGCGAACGCCTTCAGGAACGCGTAGGCGTAGAAGCCCGCCGTCCCGCCGGACGCGGCGCCGAGGGCGAGCTTGAGCGGCGGCAGCACCGCGAGCATGATGACGGCGACGAGCACCAGGCTGACGGCGGCGCGGACGACCCTGTCGCGCGTCGGGCCGTCGGTGGAGAAGCGCACCCAGCGGCGCTCGCAGAACCAGCCGACCGCCGCCCCCAGGAAGTAGCCGACGCCGCCGACCATGTCCGTGCGCATCTCGACGGGATTGACGAGCCACGCGCCGTCGGCGGCGTACGCGACTGGGAAGGCGCGGACGAACGCAAAGACGAGGACCGCGATGCCGAGCGCGACCGCGATGCCGAGCGCGATCGAGTCGCGACGCCCGACGGGGTACGCGCCGACCCACGCCTGCATGCGGCTGACGACGACCATGACGAGGACGGACACGACGATGGCGCCGATCACGTCCTGGGGCGTGTGCACGCCCAGGAAGTTGCGCGAGAACGCGACGAGGACGACCACGGCGACGCATGCCGCGAACAGCCAGCGATGCCGGCGGAACCGCCAGCCGAGCGACCCGAAGACCGACGTCGCCGCCGTCGTGTGGCCGCTGGGGAAGGAGTAGCCGGTCGCGCCCGTGACCGCGAGCGCCGAGGGGTGCACGAGCGGGCTGCGCACCCAGGGGCGCAGGCAGCACACGATGCCCTTGACCGTCTGGGTGGCGAGGTTGGCGCCGGTGAAGCTTGCCAGCGCGAACATGCCGCTTGCCTTGTCGACGCACCAATAGACGAGGCAGGGGATGAGGAGGAGCGCGGGGCTCACGACGGCTGCGGAGATGAGCGCGAAGAGCTGCTCGACCCACGGAGCCGCCGCCTCGCGGATGCCCTGGAGCCAGAGAAGGTAGCTGATGTCCATGTTCGTCTCCCCGTCGCACCCGGCGGCGCGTCGTCATCGTGCTGTCAACATGTCAGAGTCTCCATGCTACACGTGTGGTGTGACGAGACGGGTGACGACGCGCGAGGGGACGGTCATGACGGCGCGCATGAAGACGCCCGCCGCCGCCATCCTGCCGGTCGCCCGCTCGCCGCTCACGGGCTCATCGATGGCGAATTCGGGAGCGTTCCGTGCGCGGGCGCGGGTCGGAATGGGAATATATAACGGCAGAAGGCGGCTGGGCTCAGCCGCCCGGCAACTTCCCGCCATGCGGCGCGTCACGGCTCGTGCGACTGACGCGG
>CACZRK010000271.1 GCA_902783515.1 uncultured Coriobacteriaceae bacterium
GGGCTCTCCTTGCGCCCCCTCACCCGCTGCGGAGAAGCTTCCGGGGTCGCGCGCCACGCGCCACGCCACGCGCCACGCCCTTCTCGACATGCCACGCGGTCTGGGAGCATGATAGGGTACGGAATCGTGCGTTCGGGAGCATTTCTCCGGGGCGCCGGCACAGCCCTTGACGATCGGGAGGCTCCGCGGCGCCGATGACGGTGCGGGGGCTTGCTCGGAGGCCTCCCATACGTGCGAACCTGTTCCGAAAGTACTCCCAAACGCACATGCGTGCGAATGGGAGCACTCCGATTCGCACGGGACTGTCCCGGCAGCCCGCGCAAACCCTCCCAAACGTCGGAAAGCGTACCCCCGCCGCTCGCTGCCCGCCCGCCGTCCTGCACTTGCCCGCCCGCCGTCCACCGGCACGTCGCCTATCCGCCGCCTACCGCCCCTCCTCAAGCGCGTCGCCGTACCAGCGGCGCCCGAGCGCGAGCGAGGCGTTCACGAGCAGGATGAGCGAGGGGACCTCGATGAGCGGGCCGACCACGGCAGCGAACGCCTGGCCCGACGCGATCCCGAACGTCGCCGCGGCGACGGCGATCGTGAGCTCAAAGTTGTTGCCGGTCGCGGTGAAGGCGATCGACGCCATGCGCGGGTAGTCGGCGCCCAGCCGATGCGCGAGCCACGCCGCGGAGAAGAACATGATCACAAAGTAGGCCACGAGCGGCGCGGCGATGCGCACGACGTCTAGCGGCAGCTGGGCGATCATCCCGCCCTTCATCGAGAACATGACAACGATCGTGAACAGCAGCGCGACCGGCGTGATCTTGGAGATCCTCGGCACGACCCGCTCGACGTAGTACGCCTCGCCCCGCGCGCGGACAAAGCCGTACCGCGTGAGCGCGCCCGCCACAAGCGGGATGCCCAGGTACGTGAGCACGCTCGCAGCGATGTCGCCCATGGAGACGCCCACCACGACCGTCGGCGCGCCGAACGCCGGCGCGAGCACGCCCAGGAAGAGCCACGCCATGACGCCGTAGAGCAGCACCTGGAAGATCGCGTTCACGGCGACGAGGCCCGCCGCGTAGTCGTTGGACCCTCCGGCGAGCTCGTTCCACACGAGGACCATCGCGATGCAGCGCGCCAGCCCGATCATGATGATGCCGCTCATGTACTCCGGCTTGTCACGCAGGAACAGCAGTGCGAGGGCAAACATGAGCAGCGGTCCCACGACCCAGTTGAGCACGAGCGAGAGCGCGAGCAGCCGCTTGTCCTCAAACACCCGCGGCATCTCGGCATAGCGCACCTTGGCCAGCGGCGAGTACATCATGAGGACGAGCCCGATGGCAATCGGGACGTTCGTCGTGCCGACAGTCATCGACCCGATCGCGCTCGAGACGCCGGGAAACGCCGCGCCGAGCGCCACGCCCGCCGCCATCGCCAGGAAGATCCACAGCGTGAGCAGGCGGTCCCACAGCCCCAGCCGCGCCCCCACGCCCCCATGGCGCGTCGACGTCATCGCGTGCGTTCCGTCCGTGTCAGTGCGTTGCATGTCGAGACGACCTTTCGTGTTGCGTGTCAGCGTGTGCGTGCGAGGATGCCGTCGCACGCGGCGGGGACGCCTGCGCGTCGCACCCCGGTCCGCAGGCGTCGTCGTCGCAGCAACGGCGCCTGCCGCGCGCGGCGGCCTCGTCGACCGTGGTGATCGCCGCGAGTCGCTCGATCGCGTGACGGGCGCCTCGCTCGTCGATCGCGTAATACGTCCACCTGCCCTCCTGACGCGCTCGGACGATCCCCGACGCGCAGAGCACCTTCATGTGGTGCGAGAGATTCGGCTGGCTCACATCGATGGCGCCCAGCAGGTCGCAGGCGCACTTCTCGCCCGTCCGCAGCAGGTCGAGCGCCTTTAGGCGATACTCGTTGCCGAGCGCCTTGAAGATCGTCGCGTCGTCGACGCCTCGGGGATCGGGACCGGCCAGCTCGATCTCAGGAGGATCAGTCGCCACGCTCGTGGCACGGCCGTCGGCACCTGGCGTGCAGCCACAGTCACATCCGCATGTCATTACGCGTCACCCCTCCGATCGTCAATCCACCGGTTGTCACGCTCGCCCGGAGCCGCGGCCAGCAGTCCAACAACTCATATAAATTTATTTTCTAACAGTCTACGTAACGGGTGATAAATAGGGCTGGCCGCAAGGCCAGCCCCATCGCACTTTTGCTATCCTTGGGCTTGCCAA
>CACZRK010000272.1 GCA_902783515.1 uncultured Coriobacteriaceae bacterium
AGGGTCGTGGAGGCCCGCCGCGCCCGCCTGCTTGCCCCCCGCAGGCGAACGCCGCCCGGGGCATGCCTGCCGGCTGCGCGCGTCAGAAAGGCAGACGGCGCCCCCGCCCGCCGGCAGGCGCGCGCCGACGAGCGGGGAGGGCTCCCCTACCCCACGAAGTCCTTGATGTAGCCCTTGGCCATTCTGACCTTTGCCTTCTCCAGGTAGTCGCCCACCTTGTCGTCGGGCAGGTCGAGCCGGTCCTCAGGCGCCTTGGCCACGAGCGAGCGTGCCCCCACGGGACACACCGTGCAGCATTGGCCGCAGTGCACGCAGGCCTTGTCCATGACGCAGAAGCCGTCGTCGCCGAAGCTCACCGACTGCATCGGGCATCGCTCGATGCACGCCCCGCACCTTATGCAGGTGTCCTTGTCATAGACCAGGTCATAGTTGCTGATCTTGGCCATCACGTCGCCCTCGCCGTTGGCGGCACGCACCGAGCCGAGCCACATGCAGCAGTCAGAGTGGCACAGGCACATGCTCTCGGCGGCCTTGGAGTACAGATGGTCGACGACCATGCCCTGGTCGACGGCGTTCTGGATGATCTCGCAGGCCTCGTCCTGAGTGATCTGTCTGCCGAAGCCGTTCTCGATGTAGTACTCGGCCTCCTCGCCGCAGCTAATGCAGGTCTCGATAGGGTGGTCGCAGGGGTCTCCGCGGCCGAGCTGCATCTTGTTGGTGCGGCAGACGCACGGCGCCACCGCAAGCGTCGGGTTGCGCGCGATGACCGCCCGCCAGTCGTCGTAGGGCAGCGCACCTTCCTGCTCGGCCACCACGTCGGTATTCACGGGCACCGAGTGGTACATGGGCGTCCCGTAGTCGACGCCCGCCGAGTCGTCGGCGCCCCACATCTTGGCGAGGAAGTCGACGTTGAACTGCGTGTCCATCGTCGTGGCAAAGGTCTCGTACACGCCATACATGCCCGTCATGACGTGGTAGTGGGCGACGCCCGCGCGCACCGCCCGGCCGATGAGACCGCGGCTCGCGAGATCGGCGAGCATGGCCTCGCTCTCGTCGGGGTCGGCGTCGTTCTTCTGCGCGTAGTCGAACGCGGTGAACCACTCGAAGAGGGGCATGTCAAGCACGTGCTGAGCGTCGTCCTCGCTGAACTGCTCCATGAGCCAGTCCCATGCCCCGTCGCCGGGAATGTTGGAGCCCATGCCGATGCCCATCCGGTTGAAGCGATTGCGCAGCATGAGGTAGACGGCGGGCACAACCGTTCCGTCTGCCTGGACGTAGTCCTGCTCGACGACCGGCTCGTCGAGGAGTCTGGCCATTGCCTCGTCCTCGCTCATCAGGTACGCGCCCTTCGCCTTCCCCTCGGCCTCGCCGGACGCAGCGTCGGCCACCGTCTCCCCGCCCTGGGCAGACCCTGCCGAGACGGCCTCCGACGCACCCGCGACCCGCGTTACCGGCACGGTGACCGCGCCCGCGGCTAGTGCGGTGACAAAACCTCTCCTGGTGACGTCCTCCATGACTCTTCCCTCTTTCGCTGTCGATACGACACGACCTGAGGCGGCTCCACATCCCCCGACGCAGCCAGGCCCCTCCCGGCCGTGCTCATCGTGCCAATCTTCGGGCGCATGGCAGGCGCGGGGAAGTATCGGTTTGTCTATACTGGTGTGAAGCCTGAGGTTCATACAGGAGAAACGCAGTCGCGAGCCGGGGAGGAAAGGCATCCATGGAGGGCCTCTATGACAGGCATCTTGCCGCGTTCGTAGCGGCGGTGGAGCGTGGCAGCTTCTCAAAGGCGGCGCAGGCACTCTTCATCTCGCCAAACGCGCTCATCAAGCAGGTCGACCTGCTGGAGCGCCAAGTCGGCGTCCGCCTGCTCGACCGGACGCCGCGCGGGGTACGGCCGACGCCCGCGGGCGAGGAGCTCCTCCGAGGCGCACGCGGCATCATCGCCGCCTCCCAGGAGACGCTGCGCCGCACCCGGGCCGCGGCGGGCAGGGCCGCTCGCGCCGTGAGGCTTGCCTCGTCGGTGCTGCGCCCATCTGCGCCCATCGGCAAGGCCTGGGGCTCCGTGGAGACCGACCATCCGGGCATCAGACTCGAGATCACCCAGATATCAGACGAGCCAGAAGGGTGGAACTCCGTCTTCGGTCGGCTTGGCCAAGCCGTCGACGTCGTGGGGGCCATACTCCCCTCGTCATCGTGGCCATGGTACGGCGCCTGCCAGGTCCTCCCCTTGTACCGCGAGCCCATCATCGCGCTTGCGCCGCGGGGGCATCATCTCGCGGGCAAGGGCCCCGTGAGACCAGACGCGCTGGCAGACGAGACGATCATGATCGCGCGCAAGGATGCGGCACCGGACTTCGACGCGCTCAGGACCTGGATGGTGCAGAACGTGGCCGGAATCAGGCTCAAGGACGTGCAGCCCTACGACCTGGCAGGCAGCAACGCCTGCATAGAGAACGGCTGGCTCGGCATGGTCCCCGCGAGCTGGCACGCGATTCATCCCAGCCTGGTGCCGCTTAAGGTCGAGTGGGACTTCCGGCTGACGCAGTGCCTGCTGTGCCCAAAGGAGCCGCGTCCCGAGGTCCAGGAGTTCGCCGACGCGGTCGCGGGCTGGTTTCGCGAGCATGCCAAGCGGGAGAGGTAAGGACGGCATGCATTCGCCGGCGCAGGAGTCGACATCACGTCACTTCTGGATGGTAGTTATGTATAACGACGGGCCTGCGCAAAGTCGCGGACCCTTCGTTATGCTGTTTCGCAAATCAAGAGATAAGCATCGAGGGGATTGTCGTCGTGCGGCACTTGTTTTTTAACCCTCAAGCCCAGCAAGCTCGCGCCCGACGAGGTACCCGAATGTCATGCAACGTCCCAAGCTATTGCCTGCAAAGCGGGGTCCCCTCTCTCGTGTGGGACGCGGGCTGGACCAGCCACGAGCTGTCTCCGGTCTATGACGTGACCTGCACGACGACGTACCCGCAGGTATACCGCGAGATGGGCGTCTCGCTCTGTCCGAGCAGGCGCATCGACGACATCGCCGGCGCCGACATACGTGCCGCAGGCCGCACGATCGGCGTGAGCGAGAAGGCCGCCTGGGCTCACTGGGCCGAACTCTGCTCGGACTTCCCAAACGCGCTGTCTGCCGTAGAAGGGAGCATCGCAGAGCAAGGCTTCGACAAGGTCCACGAGGTCGCTGAGTTCATACGCACGGACGCGGAGAGGCGCGTGCGGCATATCGCCGACTCGCAATAAGGGGAGCTCGAGACGCCCCCCGTAGACGAACGCCGCCCAGGACATGCCTGCCGACTGCGCACGCCTTGGCCATCACGTCGCCCTCGACATGGCGAGATGACGTGCAGGCCGCACGCCGCGTCCCATCGTGCTATAGTTTGTACAACGTTGTACGATTTCACCTCCCCGCGCAGTCCCTGCCAAGCACGCTAAGGAGGAAGCCATGCCCACGACAGACTCGATGGTCACCGCCCGCATGAGCGCGCAGAAGAAGGCCGCCGGGGCGCGCGTCCTCGCGGACGCCGGGTTGACCGCCTCCCAGGCGCTCAACCGCCTCTACGACTACCTCATCAGCTTCGGTACGATGCCGCCCGAGCTCATGCAGCAGCCCGGCGAGTCCCAGTCCCGCCCGGACCGCGGGGAGCTCCTCAAGGCGGCAGTGGACCAGGTCGACGCCATCCCCAGCGTCGACCTTGACGCCGAATGGGCGAGCATGAGCGCCCGCGAGGCCCGCGGGAGACGCCTTGCAAGCCGGGAGCCCCTCGCGGGTGACGGCCGATGATTCGCGTCCTCATCGACACGAACATCCTCGTCGACTTTCTCGCCCGGCGCGAGCCGTTCTACGGCCCCGCGCGCAGTCTGATGGTCTTCGCAGCAATGGGCGACTACGAGCTGTGGATGAGCGCCTCGCAGGTGACCGACCTCTTCTACATCCTTTCAAACGGCGGCGCGAGGAGCAGCTCGGAGGCCTGCAAGGCGGCGCTGCGTGGCCTGCGCGCCATCGTCCACGTCGCCGCCCCAGGCGAGCGCGAGGTGGACGCGGCGCTGACTGCGCCGTGGGAGGACTTCGAAGACTCCCTTGTCTGCCAGACCGCGATCGGCCTCGAGGCGCAGGCCATCGTCACCCGCGACGGGCGGGACTTCACCCACTCGCCCATCCCCGTCTTTGACGTCGACGCCTTCTTTGGGTGGATGGAGCATGTGCACCACGTCGCCTACGGTGAAATCAGGTTTTAGGGGCGCGAGTCTGCTTGGAGACAGCAGCGGCATGCCGTAGAACGAGCTCTGGTCGATGTTCGCGGCATCGGGGCTGGCCGCAAGGAACTGCTGCAAGGAACTGTGAGATGTCGCTGCCGGGTTTCCAGGGCAAACGATGCTAGGATGGAACGGCGCCGTGGGGGCGACGCGCTTCCGAAGGTTTGCGAGAGGGAATGGACACCAAACAGCTTTAATAAACGCGCGCTTGCAGCGCATCAACGAAATGTGGAGGGGTGAGCTTCCCTTCTCGCAACGCGGCGACGCGCCGCCCGTCTGGCTTTTCGCGCGTGGGCTCACGAAGGCGACTTCGCATACGCGCGACTTCGCATACGCGCGAGCCCCTCTTTTCCGAATGCCTGTCAAGAATGTCCGTCGGCCCCGCCGCCCCCATCGACGGAACGCGCTCGCCCGGACTCCGCCGAGACGCCGCGCCAAGGTGCTGTATCCTCGTGTCACGCAGCATATGCGCGGGGCAATTGCGTGGGGCAATCGTGGAGAGGGCGGCATCATGAAGCAGATCACCCTGGGCTCGACCGGCATCGTCACGCCGCAGAACGCGTTCGGCGCGCTGCCCATCCAGCGCGTGAGCGAGCGGGAGGCGGTGCGGCTGCTGAGGGGCGCGCACGACGGCGGCATGACGTTCTTTGACACGGCGCGCGCCTACAGCGACAGCGAGGCGAAGGTGGGCGCGGCGTTCGACGGGATGCGCGACCAGGTCACCATCGCCACCAAGTCGCAGGCCAGGACGCCCGACGCGCTCGCCGCCGACCTCGAGACCTCCCTGGCAAACCTGCGCACCGACCACGTTGACGTCTACCAGCTCCACTGCGTCGACCGCTGCTATCGGCCGGGCGACGGCACCGGCATGTACGAAGCGCTCCTCGAGTTCAAGCGCGCCGGCAAGATCCTGCACGTCGGGATCACCACCCACAAGGTGGGCGTCGCCGAGCAGATCGTGCGCAGCGGGCTGTATGAGACCCTGCAGTACCCGCTGTCATACCTCTCGAACGACCGAGAACTCGCTCTGGTGCGCTCGTGTGCCGACGCGAACATGGGCTTCATCGCGATGAAGGGGCTGGCAGGCGGCCTGCTCAACAGCTCGCGCGCCTGCATGGCGTTCATGACGCAGTTCGAGAACGTCGTTCCCATCTGGGGCATCCAGCGCCAGGCCGAGCTTGACGAATGGCTCTCCTACATGGGCGACGCGACGCCGGCGCTCGACGCGGACACCCGCGCGTTCATCGCGCGCGAGCGCGCCGAGCTCACCGGGGACTTCTGCCGCGGCTGCGGGTACTGCATGCCCTGCACCGTCGGGATCACGATCAACCAGTGCGCTCGCATGAGCCTGATGCTGCGGCGCGCGCCATCCGAGGCCTGGCTGAGCGAGCGCTGGCAGGCGGAGATGGCCAAGATCGACGACTGCATCGACTGCGGCGCCTGCATGACGCGCTGCCCCTACGAGCTGCCGATCCCGTCTCTCTTGCGCGCCAACCTCGCCGACTATCGCGCGGTCCTGGCCGGCAAGGCGCAGACGTAGGCGCGAGGCGCGGCACCCAAAGGCGTAGGGGCGCCGCGCGGCGCGTCATTGGCCTCGCACGCGCAAGAGGGGGCCTCGCCGGCCCGACGGACCGACGAGACCCCCTCGTCATGACGCTCCTGCTGCTCGGCTCCGCACGCGGCGCCATCGACGCACGCCGCGCACGCCTGCGCACGTCCCTGCGCGCCCCTACATGAGCAGCGCGATCACGACCCGCACGAAGTACCCGCCGACCAGCGCGCACGCAAGGCCAACGCCAGCGATCGCAAGGACCTTGCCGCGGCTAGCCGCGACGGACCGCAGGCTCAGGCAGACGCCCGCCAGCAGCGGGACCACCATGCCGAGCACGACCGCACCGCCCCAGAAGAGCAGGCCGTGCCGCGTGACCACCGAGCTCAGCAGCGTCGCCGCCGCCGCGGAGCTCGCCCCGGTCGCGCCGGTGGACGCGAACCCCTGCATGGAGTAGGCGGCCTTCGCGGCGCCGCGCGCCACGGCCGAGTGCTCCGAGGTGGCGAACCACCCCAGCAGCAGCGCGGCCGCCGCCACGGTGACGATCGCCCCGGGCAGGACGATCCTGCGGGCGAGCGCGCCCGCCGCGGCAAGCTCGCCGCCCGCGCCGTCCGTGCCGGCGTCGTCCGCGCCCGAGCCGCCCATCACGCCGACGACCACGAGGGTCGCCAGGCCGCCCAGGGTGCAGGCGCCCGCCAGGAACAGCAGGAACAGCGCGGCGACGCCCCAGTTGAGCTGCGCGAGCGTCGTCTTGAGGAAGCCAAGCGTCACGCCGCCGACGAACAGGACGGACGCGACGACCGTGACCGCGCCCATCCAGGCGGGCGCGTCCCCGTCCTCGTCACGCGAGGCGAGGACGGCGCCCACCACGCTCGCCGCCACGAACAGCAGCGAGGCGTAGAGCAGCAGGGTGATGCCCGTCGTCGCGTGGCGGAACCCGCCGAAGAAGCTCGCGGGGTTCCCCAGGGTGAGCACGAACAGCGCCACGCCCACGATGGCGAGCACGGCCGACGCCACGCCCATCCCGACGCTCAGCCGTGAGGCCTCGCGCCTGACCTGCAGAATGCCCGTCACGAGCATCATGCCGGCGGCCAGGCACGCGAGCAGGGTGAACCCTGCCAGCTGCAGCCCGCTCGCGCCCACGCCGGCGAACATCCCCTGCGTACCCATGACTTCTAGCTCCTCCACTCACGATCGCGGCGATCACCGTAGTGATTGCGCAGGATGTAGATGTTCTGCGGCGCGTTGCCCTCGTCGGCGAGGTGGAACATCTCGTCGTCCTGGAAGTCCTCGATCGCGTCGCGGATCTTGACGCGCACGGCCTGCTGCTCGTCGTAGGTGCCGGCGTGCTCCGGGCGCCAGGGGCCCTCAAAGCTGTCGATGCCCTCGTCCAGGTCGCCGTAGAAGCGGGCGCGGGCGCCGCACTGCGCGACGCAGGCGGGGAGCTCGCCCTTCTCGGTGAGCTGGGTGCACAGCGTGCACTTCTCGACGACGTTCAGCTCGTCGTTCAGGTAGCGGACGCCGTACGGGCAGGCCGAGACGCACGCCTGGCAGCCGATGCAGGCCTCCTTGTCGATCTGGACCGTGCCGTCCTCCATCTTCTTGGAGGCGCCGGTCGGGCAGACCTCGACGCACTTCGGGTTCGCGCAGTGCTGGCACTGCATCGGCAGGAAGTACATGTCCACGTCGGGGAACTGGCCGCCCTCGACCTTCGGCACGGGGCCGACGCGCAGGGTGCGCACCCAGTACTGGCCGACCGGCACGCCGTTCACGACCTTGCAGGCCACGGTGCACCCGAGGCAGCCGACGCAGCGGTTGAGGTCGGTGATGATAGCTTTCTGCGACATGTGCGCTACTCTCCTCTCGTATGCTCTGCGGGGCGGCCGCTACGCGCGGATGAGGGACCTGGAGGTCTGCAGGCCCTTGGCGCCCTCGCGGTAGTAGGTCATGCCCTCGGCGGCGGACTCGCCCGACATCCACTCCTTCAGACGCGGGTCGCTCGCCTCCCAGATGACGGGGTTGCCGTCGGGATCGCAGGGCACCGGGTTGCCGAACGGCGAGTTCTCCGGGGTGGCCTTGTAGACCACGACGGGGCAGCCGCGCAGCTGGGAGGCACCGCAGATCCAGCACTGGGCGTACTTGTCCATCACGCAGTTGATGTTCACGAGCTCAAAGCCGTGCGAGGCGGTGTCGATCTCCGGGTACCACCAGCCGTGGTTCGCGTTGACCGTGCCCTCCTTGATGCCGTAGTACAGGTCCAGCACCTCGCGGACCTTGCCCCACGGGGACTCGATCCAGACCCAGTCGCCGTTCTGGAGGCCCAGGCGCTCGGCGTCGGCCGGGTTCATCTCAAAGCGCGGGTACGCCCAGAGCTCGCGGCACCACGGGAGCTGACGGTGCTCGGTGTGGAAGTAGACGGGCTGGCGGGCGCCGGTGGTCATCGTGAAGGCGGCCGTCGGGTTGGCGGTCAGCGCGGCCTTGTAGCCGTCCTTGTTGATCATGTGGTCGTCCGTGCTCGTGCTCTTGCCGGACGCGTACTGGTGCTCGCCGATCTCGTCCACGCGGGAGGCGTCGTAGAACTCCGGGTTCGCGACCTTGGAGTTCGCGGGCTCGCGCCAGTGCGGGAACTTGTCCTCGTCGTCGATGTAGGACTCCATGATCGTGGACCAGATCTCAACCTTGCCCGTCGGCGTCATGAACGCGCACTTCTCGTCGAGCGCCGGGTACAGGTTGTAGCCGCCCTCCTGGCGACGGTAGCCCATCTCCCAGCGGCGATAGGTGCCCCAGCGCTCGGGGTGGTACGTGCGGCAGTCGAACCAGCCCTCCTTCTGGAACTTCTCGGCGTACTGCTCGAAGGTCGGGCCCTCCGGGAACTCCTCGGTGTGCCAGGCGTCGCAGGCGGCCTTCAGGACGCGCGACTCCTGCTGCTCGTACGTGACGTCGCCGCCCATCTGGACGAACTTCGTGACGTCCAGGTCAAACCACTCGTCGTAGTCCGGGTCGGTCTGGTTGAACGGCACGCCCATGGCCTTGTAGAGCAGCACGACGAAGACCGGGTCGTAGATCTGGTCGCCCTGCGGCTGCTTGGCGCGCTGGCCGGCGCCGAACAGGCCGCCGGCGCCCTGGGACACGCGGGTCGTGTTGACCTCAAGCCAGTGCAGGCAGGGGAACACGATGTCGGCGCAGCCGTTGTTCGGGCAGCTCCAGAGGTTGATGTCCACCCAGAAGTCCAGCTTGGTCAGGGCCTCCCAGGCCTCGGTCAGGTTGGACTCGTTCATGAAGTCACCGGCCATGCAGATGCCGCCGTGGATCTGGTAGGGCGTGTCGATGCCGTTGATGGAGTCCCAGATCGTCGCGGAGTCCGCCCAGCGGTTCCAGTAGCGCAGCAGCGGGAAGCGCTCGGCGCTGATCTGCTTCTCGTTGCGCTCCCAGGCCGTCTTGGGGTTCGGCCACTGCGAGGAGGGGCGGTACGCGCCGCCCTTGCGCTCGGCGATCCAGCGGCACTCCTCGTCGGACGGCACCTTGTTGCCGTAGCGCGCGGCGAGCGGGGAGTTGTTGTCGATGAGGTACTGGACGAAGGCCTTGATCTCGGGGATCTGGTCCTCGATGGACTTGTCGCGGCCGTCCCACGTGATGGACTGGTCGCCGTAGTCGACCTTCTGCAGGTCGGCGCGGCCGGGGCAGCCGTCGACCTCGGCCTTGGAGGAGCCGCGGTTGCCGGCGGGGTCGTCGGAGTTGCCCGTGATGCAGGCGATGATCTGCAGCGCGCGGGTGTTCTGGACGGCGTGGCCGGTCTGGTCGGGGGCAAGCTGGTAGTGGATGCCGCCGTTGCCGTAGGCGGGGTCGATGCGGGTCGTGTAGGTCTTCACGGCCTTCTCGATGAGGTCGGCCGGGACCTCCGTGATCTCGGAGACCTTGTCCAGGGTGTAGTCGGCGAGGTTGTCACCGAAGGCGTCCCACACGGTGCGGGCCTTGTGCTTGGAGCCGTCCTTCCAGGTGACCTCGATGTCACCGGGGAGCAGGGCGGGCTGCTTGGGCAGGCCCTTGGGGTTGCACTCGTCGCTGCCGTTCGGGAAGCGGTCGGGCTCGGTCTCGGGGTCGGCGAACGTGGAGGGGTCGGGCAGCCACGCGTCGGCGACGAGCGGCTTGTAGGGGTGCTCGATCCAGGTGCCGGTGGTCGGGATCTTGTGGAGCTCGCCCTCCCACTGCATCTCCTCGGCGTCCCAGTAGGTCAGGCGCTCGTTGGCCTCGTCCCAGACCATGAAGCGCTTGGGGGAGCCGCCCTCCTTGAGGTCGGCCTCGGTGAGCAGGCGGGTGCGCATGTGCATGCCGCCGTTCATCTCCAGGAACCAGGTGCCGTCGCCGGGCTCGCCCTCCTTCTCCTTGTCCTCGCACCAGAGGAACGGGGCGTTGGTCCAGCGGCGCACGAAGCCGTCGTCGTAGGCCTCGTTGTCATAGATCCACTTGAGCCAGCCGAGCGCCATGGCGAGGTCGGTGCCGACGCGCAGCGGCAGCCAGATGGAGCTCTCCTTGCCGAGCGGCGTCAGGCGCGGGTCCACGAGGATGTGCGCGGCGGCGTGCTGGGCGACGTCGTTGACGGTGCGGTTGTTGGAGTCGTAGTTGGAGTACTCGGGCGCGGTGCCCCACTGGACGTAGACCTTGGGCTCCTGCTCGACCTCCATCCACGGCGAGCCGATCTCGTCGGTCAGGATGCCGCCGAAGTGGCGCGGGCCCTTGCAGATCTCGTAGGCGAGGTGCGCGTTCGAGGTGCCGAAGACCTTCTTGAGCGTGCCGTAGGGCGCCTGGGTCCAGACGCGGGACGTGCCGCCCATGGCAAAGATGGACTCGCCGCCGTACTTGTCGATGATCTCGCCGAACTTCTCGCCCATGAGCTTGAAGCCCTCCTCGAGCGAGATGCGGACCCAGCCGGGGTCGTCCTCGCCCTTGGGGTTCGTGCGCTTCATGACGTACTTGAGGCGGTCCGGGTGATACGCGGCCTGCATGGAGGCCTGGGACTTGGAGCAGCTGTGGCCGCGGCCGTGCGCCGTGCTCTCATCGCCCTCCACCTTCACGACCTTGCCGTCCTGGACGGTCACCCACACGCCGCACTCGCACTTGCCGCACGCGCGGCAGCAGGAGCGGATGCGCTTGACCTCGCCGGCGTGCTCGTCGGGGCCCTCGGCCAGCGCCTGCAGCGGCTTGGTCGCGGCACCGGAGAGCGCGCAGGCCGCGGCCGTGACGGCGGCGGCCTTCACGAAGGTGCGACGGCTCATCGCGAGTTTGGTCATACCTGTTTCCTCCCTCTCTTGCCTTACTTCCTGCCTGACACGAACGAGTCGTGATCCCCGTCCGCGGCGGTCCTCCCGCGTGGCCGCCCGCGCGGCGACGCGTCCGTGCGAGGGCGCTGACGCCGGGCGTGGGGTGCCGCACGCACGCCGCGAACGTGGGGCATCGTGCCAGAGGGGCGCCGCTCAACCCTCAACCCGTGGGAATGCTTTCGCGCAGGCAGCGACACTCATCCCGTCGGGATGATCCCGCCGCGCATCATGCGCTATTGTGGGATATCGCGCACCAGCGGCATGAACGCGCGCGTGCGCGGGGGACACGCCCGGCGCGCGCGTGCGAGGGGACGCGCAGGGGGGGACGCGCGGGGCGCGGACGGCATTCGTGAGAGGGAGTCCACATGGCACGGTTACCGAAGGTCACGCTCAGCGTTGACGGGCACTCCGTCGACCTCACCGCACGCGCGCACCTCGCGGAGGCGGCCGGCGTCGCCGCCCTAGGCATGTGCGCGCTCGCGTGGCTGCTCGGCAACTGGGGCTTCGTCGAGGCGTCGGCGCTCGTCACGTGCCACTACGCCCTCTGGGGGACGCACATCGTCACGCTCGTCGTGATGGCGCTCGCCGACAAGCGGCTGCACGCGATCTTCCGCACGCTCAGGCCGGTCGTCATCGGCTCGGCCCTGTGCGTCGCGGGCGCCCTGGTCGTGCGCGCGGCCGGGCCGCTCGCCGGCGGGGCGCAGACCGCGGCGGCATGCGTTGGCGGGGCGTTGCTCGGCGGCGGCATGGCGCTGCTCTCGTTCTCGTGGGTGATCGCCTGTGCGCGCATGGACACCGCGAGCATCGTGCGCGCGACGATGGAGGGCATGACGCTGTGCGTGATCGCCTACGTCGTCATCCTCGGCCTGCTGCCGCAGGCCGTCTCGTACGCGGTCGTGACGCTGCTGCCGCTCGCGCACGTCGGCCTGCTCAACCACCGCGTGACCGCGCGCCTGCCCGACGAGGAGCTGCGCGAGATCAGCTACTTCGCCGAGCTGCACGTGAGCCGCGAGCGGTTTGCGGCCCGTCTCATCCCGCTCTGCCTGGGCACGGGGCTGGCGCTGGGGCTCACGCTGCGCTACGTGGGGAAGTACCTGATGCCGTTCGAGCACGGGAGCAACCTGTGGCTCGCGCCGGTGTGCGCCCTCGTGACCGCCGCGGTCATCCTGGTGGCCACCGCCGCCGCGCGCAGCGACGACGAGGAGGTCAACCGGCGCATCCGCCTCTCGATCGGCGTCGAGGCCGTCTGCGCGCTGCCGCTGGCGTCCTGCGTGACCGTGACGGACGCGAGCGGCACCCTCCCCGGCGGGTTCGTCCTGATCACCTTCTGCATGGTGAGCGTCTCGGCGATCTGGGTCTTCGCCGCGAACATCTCGCAGACGTACCGCCTCTCCCCCGTCTTCACCGGCGGCCTGGTGCTCGCGCCGTTCTTCGTCGGCGTCCTCGTCGCCCCGACCGTCAGCGCCGCCGTGAACGGCGTGGTGCTCTCCGGGATCGCGCGGACGAGCGCCACGGTCACGACCGTCGTCCCGCTGGGGCTCACCGACCTCGCGATCGTGCTGCTCGCGCTGGTCGTCGCCGCGAGCTGCTTCCCGCGCCGCGAGGACATCGCGCGCATCGTCCTGGGCTCCTATGACCCGCGCACGCTGCACGGGTACACCCCGCGCCA
>CACZRK010000273.1 GCA_902783515.1 uncultured Coriobacteriaceae bacterium
CCGCGTGGCCGACGCGCCCGCCCCCGCGCTCGCCGGCCCGCCGCGCGCCTACGAGATCCCGACTGACTTTGACCCGCGCGACTACTTTCGCCTGCGATTCCAGTATCCCGAGGCCTCGCGAGGCGACGCGACGCCCGCCGACGGCTCCGAGGACCGCACCCTCGCGTTTCGCGCGACGCGCCCCCTGAGCGCGCGGGACCGTGCCCGCGTCGCGCAGGGCCAGGGCAGCTGGGGTGACGACGGCACGTGGGTCGTCTCGAGCAGAAGCGACCGGGCGGCGGCCTCATGGGCGGTCGAGGCGGCGCTCGCCGACGACGTCGCGCTCGAAGGCCCGCAGGAGGTTCTCGACGTCATGGTCGCCGGGCTGCGCAGGGCGGTGACCGTCAATGGGTAGGCTCTCCGCCTCGACCGTCATGGAGCACATGATCGCCGTGATGCGCCGCGTCAGCGAGCTCGCGCCCGCCGACGGCAGCCAGGGGAGGCCGGTCAGCGTCATGAGGATCGCGCGCGACCTCGGGCTTGAGCCGGCGCGCGTGCGCGACAGCATCCGCATGCTCAACGAGTGCGGCGCGACGCTTGCGGACAGCGCGGACGGGGCGGCGTTCGCGCCGTTCGTCGACTACGACGAGGCGCACGACCTCGTGACGCCGCTGCGCCTGAACCTGGCGCTAGACCGCACGATCGGCCTGACGCCGCGCGAGGCACGGGCGCTGCTCACGATGTTCGACCTCGCGCGCATCGGGGAGGACGACCCGCTCGCCCGCAAGATCAGGGGGGCGATCCCCCAGCTCACGGCGTCGATCGTCGACGGCATCGAGGCGCGCGAGGCCAGCGAGTCCCCCGCGGTGCTGCTCGCCGTCGTCGACGCGATCCGCGAGCGCCAGACGCTCGTCATCTCGTACCAAGGCGCGCAGGACGACCATCCGCGGGAACGCTATGTCCGCCCGCTGCGGCTCACGTACGACGTGGACGCGACGAGCTGGTACGCGTACTGCTGGTGCCTTGACGCCGAGGGCTACCGCAACTTCAGGCTCGACCGCATCACGACGGCCGGCGTCGCCCCCGAGGAGACCGCGGCCGGCGAGCGTGACGCGGCAGACGCGGCTGATGCGGCCGGCGCGCGCCTCGCGGCGGGCGACGGCACCTCGGGCGATGGGCGGGGTGACGGGCAGGGCGGCGGCACGTCGGGTGACGGGTCGATGACGCCCCTGCAGGAGAGTCTGCGCTCGGCGCAGGTCGCCGTGCTGATCGTGCATGACCCGCACGGCGTGGAGCTCAGCGGCGACTGGCGAGGCCTGACCCGTGTCGAGAAGCCCGCCGAGCAGGACGCGGCGCGGCTGACCGACGGCGACCGGCAGCGGGGCGGATACGTCGCGAGCATCCCCTGGCTGGATCACTCGCCGTGGCTCGCGCGCAAGGTGGTGGCCTCGCTCGGCGCCGTGGAGGTCGCGCGCCCAGTCAAGCTGCGCGACGACGTGCGGGGGCTCGCGACGAGCCTCCTCGAGCGGGTGGAGCGCAATCATCCCGCGATGACGGACGGGAGGCAGGCCTAGGCGGATGCCAGGTCCCGGACTGGGTCCACGGACTGAGGCTGGGGCATGCGGGCCGGCGGCGCGCGGACTGGCGGCGTGCGCGCCTGTAAAAAATGTCGCACGTGCGGTTGGAAATCCAAATAAGCCGACGCGTGACCTCATCTGTCGGTTTTTTCGACTCATATATTTCTGAGTCAAAGAAACTATCAAATAAGATAGGTATTCTTACCGGCAGTGATACCATCTGTGCACTTCGTATCTATGATCTTGGGGTTTCGCCCTGCAGAAAAAACCGACACGTGCGGTCACGCGCGCCTTTTTCTTCCCGCGCGACCTCACAAGTCGGCTTTTTTGACATCGCATGCGCCACATGTGCCGCATCCCCGCACGCCCCGCGCCGCGTCTCCGCGCGGCGGCACCACGGACGGAGGGCAGGCGACACAAAAAGAGGCAGGCGACCCCCATCGCCTGCCTCGTCCCCTTCGCATGCCAACATCCCCCTGCGGTATGCACAGTTGTTCATTATATGGTCAGATTGTGACGATGTAAAGCATTTGTATCAACTTGCGCCCCGCATGACAGCGTTGCACGAGCCGCGCCCCCCGCAGGTCCGCCGCGCCCGGACCCGCCGCGGTGCGCGCCTGTCTTTCCCCGCAGGTCCGCCGCGGCGCGCCCAGCCACCCGTCCCCGCACGTCCGCCGCGGCGCGCACGCCTACCGCGCTACCGTCGGCTGCTCCCCTTCCGCCACAGCTTGATGACCTCGGGGATGCTCGCCATGGAGACCGCATCGTAGGAGCGCTTGGGGAGCGCGCGCAGGAAGACCTTGCCGTAGCCCTTGGAGAGCAGACGCCGGTCGGCCAGCACGAGGCAGCCGTGGTCGGACGAGGTACGGATGAGGCGGCCGGCGGCCTGCTTCATGGTCAGCACCGCGTCAGGCAGCGCGTACTTTGACCAGCTGTTCTTCTCGCGACGGTCGCGCTCCAGCGCGATCGGGTCGGTCGGCCGCTGGAACGGCAGCTTGGGGATCACCACGCAGCGCAGCGTGTCGCCGGCCGCGTCAAAGCCCTCCCAGAACGAGCGCAGCGCAAAGAGCGACGAGCCCTTCTCGGCGACGAAGCGCTCCCGAAGGTGGCGCACGTTGGCACCCGACTCCTGGCACAGCAGCATCTGGCCATGGCGCGCCAGCTCGGGCTCCACCACGCGGAACGTCTCCTCCATGTCGTGGCGGTTCGTGAACAGGGTGAGCACCGAGCCGCCCATCGCCTCGTGCACGCCCACGAGCAGCCGCGCGAGCGCGTCAAGGTAGCCGGGCGCGTTCGGCTCGGGGATATCGTTGGCCACCAGCACGCTCATGTGGTTCTCGAAGTCATAGCTTGAGTCCAGGCGCAGGTCAAGATAGGAGTGCGGCGGCAGCTCGTCAAACCCGACCTGGTGGTTGAAGTGGCCGAACTCGTCGCCCACCGCGATGGTCGCCGACGAGTAGACGACGCTGTCGACCTCGGGGTACCAGCGGCGCGCCAGTTCGGAGCCCACGTCCACGAGCTCGGCCGCGAGCTCAAAGCTCTCGTAGCCGCGACGCTGGTTCACGCCGAGCGAGTAGACGTAGCGCTCGTTGCTGCCGTCCAGGATGAGGCGCAGGGCGACGAGGGTCTCGCTGAGCGTGGAGATCACCGCGACCAGCTCGTCACGACGCGCGGCGAGGTCGTCGTTGCGGCCAGCGGGCGCCGAGGCGGGGTCGGCGGACGCGTCGGCGGCCTCCTGCGCGTGCGTGACGACGGCGTCCAGGCGCTCCTCAAAGGCGCGCCCGGACTCCTCCACCGCGGCAAAGGCCTCGGACGCGCGCACCTCGGCGTTGAGCCACACGACCTCGGTCTCGTAGCCGCCGCGCTTGCGCTGGCGCGGCACGAGGCGCCTGACGTCGTCAAAGAACGTGGACGCGGCGACGACCGCCCTGCTCGCCTCGGAGGCGGCCTTGCTGACGCAGGCGATCAGCGTGCCCGCGCCCTCCACGCCCGTCGCCTCCTTCGCCAGGCCGCCCAGCGCGCCGCCGGACGCGCTGCCGAGCTTGTCGAAGGCTGACGTGACCTCGCGGGAGTTCACGGTCATCGCCCACTGGCGGCGCGCCTCGTCCTCGCAGGAGTGCGCCTCGTCCACCACCCAGCGACGGATGGGCGGCAGCACGTCTATGTCGGAGCCGGCCGTGCGGAACAGCAGCGAGTGGTTCGTGACCACGACGTCCGCCGCCGCGGCGCGCCGACGCGCGCCGTGCAGGAAGCAGCGGTTGGGGAAGAAGGGGCAGCGGCGCTTCTGGCACTCGCCGACCGCGCAGGTCAGGTCGCTGCGCATGACCTTGCCCCAGCGGATGCCCAGGGAGTTCAGGTCACCCTCGGCGCTCTGCACGGCGAACGAGGCGATGGCGGCGATGGCGTTCAGCAGGTCCTCGCTCGGCGCGGGCACGTCGGCCGGCATCTCGCGCACGCCGTCGGCGCCGCGGACCGGGCGGTGCCCCAGGTATGCGAGGCGCTCGACCTTGCGCAGGCAGGGGTAGTTGTCGTAGCCCTTCAGCGCCACGTAGCTCAGCGGCTTGTCCAGCGCGCGGGACAGCAGCGGCAGCTCGTGGTTCATGAGCTGGTCGGCCAGGGCGTTTGACTTGGTGGCGACGCCGACCGTGACGCCGTTGCGCTGGGCGAGCATGGCGGCCGGCAGCAGGTAGGCGATGGACTTGCCGACGCCGGTGCCCGCCTCGATCGCGGCCATCCTGTTCTCGGCGAACGCCTCCGCGACGGTGCGCGCCATGACGACCTGCTCGTCGCGCGGCTCAAAGCCGTCGTACATGCGTCGCACGACGCCGTCGGGCCCGAACTGCGCGGCGACCTCGTCGGGCGACGGGAACGACAGCGCGCCCCGCTCGGCCAGGTCGCGCGCGTCGGGACGGGCCGACGCCTCGCGGTGACCGCAGCGCTCCACGCGCGCGTCGCGCAGCGAGAACGGCACGTCGGGGAACTCGGCCGCGATCTGGGTGAACACCGGGCGGTACGACCAGGGCACCTCCGGGTAGAGGTTCGCCAGGTAGCCGAGCAGGCCGGCGGGCAGGTCGGACGCGGCCGTGAGCAGGACGCGCCAGACGCCGCACAGCGCGCGCACGTCGTCGATCGCGCGATGCGTGGAGGGCGTCACGCCGAACGCGCGCGACAGGTCGGTCAGCTTGTGGCTGGACAGGCACGGCAGCACGATGCGGGAGAGCTCCAGGGAGTCGATCCACACGGCGCCGACGTCATGGCCGGCGCCCTTCTTGAGGAAGTGGTGGTCAAACACCGCGTTGTGCGCGATGAGCGGCTCGTCGCCGGCGAAGGCGCAGAACGCCTCCATCACCGTCGCGGCGTCGGCGGCGTCGGCGACCATCTGGTTGGTGATGCCGGTCAGCTCCACGATCTCCGGGGGGATGGGCGACTGGGGGTGCACGAACATGTCGAACTCCTCGACGATCTCCGTGCCGCGCAGGCGCGCCGCCGCGACCTCGATGAGCTCGCACGCCTTGAAGTCCAGGCCGGTCGTCTCCGTGTCCAGCACGATGACGTCGTCCTCCAGCAGGCCGAAGCGGCGCGTCCTGGCGCGCTCGGCGAGCGTGCGGTAGGCGTCGACGACGTCCTTGTCCGTGCCGGGGGTGATGATGTCGTCCAGCGTGATGTCGGCTGCCTTCATGGGAATGTGCTCCCTCGTCGTGTGCGAGCGGCGCTGCCTGAGCGCGTCGGGACTCACGATGGTACCACGCCGTCCCGCGCGTCCCGCGGGCGTTGTGTCGGCGCGCCCCCGAATTCGCGGCCGGCCCACGGCGCACATGCTATGCTGAGGCCTACGATTCCATGCGTGCCCCTGCGTGGCCGCTCGGCCGCGCCACCTCGTTTTGACAGCGCGTGACGACGGACGGCGCGTCGGCGCCCGACCCGGCGCGCCCGCCGTCCCGACAGGAGGTCCCTGTGAGCAAGGTCGATGTGTACGTCGCCGAGTATCTGACGATCGATGAGGTCACGCACGAGGAGAGCGAGCGCCTCGCCTCCAACGAGTGCATGATCGGCAACCCCCTCACCCTGCGGTTTGATCCCGAAAAGAAGGCGTTTCGCGTCTACACGCAGCAGGGCAACCCCATCGGCCTCGTGCACCCCAAGAACAAGCTCGCGCTGAAGGAGGCCCTGGAGAACGGCTGGCCCTGCAAGTGCTGGCTGTCCCTGGTCTATTACAACGACAATGACGGCGAGAAGCTCTTCCACGGCGAGGTCGTCTACCAGTTCTACAACCTGAAGCCGACCCAGACCGCCGAGCGTGCCGCCCTGGACGCCTTCGCCGACCACGTCTCCGCGCTGCTCGCGGAGGGCAAGCGGCCCCGCGTGTCGCTGACCGGCACCCAGTATGAGGAGGTCATCAGCGGCGGCGGCACCTACGAGCCGCAGGGCACGGAGCCACTGCCCATCTCCGGCAAGGCGAAGTCGGGCACCGTCGTCTTCAAGCGCAAGCGCTCCGTCTCCGACAGGCTCGCGCTGAGCGCCATGGAGAACAAGCCCGGCTGCCGCATCGCGACCACGGTCTTCTTCCTGCTGGTCGCCCTGCTCGTGCTGTTCCTGCTGTGGAGGTTCGTCTTCAGCAGGTTCTTCGGATAACGCCCGAGGCGCGCGGCGCGCGCATACCCACCCGCGAAGTCGGGCATAGTTAAGGCACACGATCCGGTCGCCCGCGACGCCCGCGGCATCAGAGGCGCCCGCGGCGACGCGCCCGACACGACGCTCGCTCGCGCGCGGGCGAGGCCGGGGCGACCGTGCTGATCGACATCTTCGTCAAGGCGGGCGCGCCGAGCGACGCGCGCGGCTGCAGGAAAGGACCGGCACCGATGGCAAAAGACGGCATCATCATCTACTCGTCGCAGACGGGCTACACGAAGCGCTACGCCGAGTTCCTCGCTGAGCAGCTGAACTACGACATCAAGCCCGTCCGCAAGGCAAACCTGTTCCGCGTGTCGTGCTACCCGGTGGTCATCTACGGCGGCGGCCTGCACCACAACAGGATCGACGGGATCAGGGGCCTCGTCGACGGCTACGAGTACCTTGGCGACCAGACCCTCATCGTCTTCTCGGTGGGCCTCTCGTCGGTCAACGACGACATCATCCGCGACATCAAGCGCCGCAACCTGCCGGACTTCCTCCAGGAGAACGTCTTCTTCAAGGCGCTTCCCGGCGGTCTGGCCCGCAAGGACACGCTCCCCGGCGCCACGATGGCGCACAAGGTTGACTTCTATCGCGAGAAGCGCGCGGAGGGCAAAACCCTGACCCGCGGCGACATGATCGCCCTCGCGATCGCCGACGGCAAGAGCCCCGACCAGAACCGCTACGACGAGGGCGAGGCCGGCGTGATCGTGAACGCCGCGCGCCGGCACGTGTAGCGATCCTCCGCCGGCGGGTCGGAGCCGCGCGCCCCGGCCCGCCTCCGCCTCCCTGCCCGCCTACATCTTCTCAAGCGAGTGCATGAGGTCCAGGAGCTCCTGGCGCGAGTGCACGTTGCACTTCGCGTAGATGCGCTTGATGTGCGCGTGCACAGTGTTGGCGGAGATGCCCAGGCGCTCGGCGATGCGCGCCTGCGTGACGCCCTGCGCGTAGAGGAGCATGACGTCCGCCTCGCGATCGGACAGCAGAAAGATGCGCGCGATCTCGTCGACGAGCTGCTTGAGGGACATCTCGCTCAGCTTGCTCGGCGTGAGCTGCGTCTGCATGCCCAGCGCCTTGGAGACGGTGCGCGTGAGCTGCCCGTGAAGGTTGTGCGCGCCCCGCCCGTCGTCATCGCCCACCGAGCCCGCGCCGCGCTCGTCACGGCCGTCCCCCTCCGCCAGGGGGGCGCCCTCGATCGCACCGACGCCCACCTCGCGCACCGCCCAGACGAACGCGTACATGAAGCGCAGGAAGACGACCTGCGCGCAGAGCAGCAGCATGAGGCCCACGACGCTGCAGATGAGCGCCATGTTCGCGACGAGCGGGTCCGTCAGGCTCATCAGCGTGCGCATGATCGCGCGCGGCCCCAGGTACGACGTCATGCAGAACAGGCAGTAGTAGTACGCGTCGCGCGTGCCGGCGCTGCTGAACGAGATGCTGAACCGCAGGACGTAGGCGACCATCAGCGCGTTGACGGCGTTGGTGACCGCCAGACCGACGTCCAGGCGCCCGGGGAAGAGCGCGTAGAGCACCAGCGCGACCGAGGCCATCGTCAGGACGATCACCCACATGCCCGCGTTGGTCGTGCCGCGCGAGCCAGTGAGGTCGAGCCTCACGACCAGCAGGCAGCCCGCGACCGTGAGCAGACTGTACAGCAGGCGCGTCGCCGGCTGGAACGCGATGACGGCGCCGACCGGGAAGCCGCGCATCACGCCCATCGTGAAGCCCATGATGGTGATGCCCATCGCCAGCGTGACCAGGTTGGACGCCTTCGCGAACTGCGCCACGGGCAGGCTGCCGATCACGCTGTCGCGCGGCGCGGCGTCTTGCGACGCGATCCTGATCGTGAACACCGGCGGGCGGCGACGCGCCATGCGGATGAGCGGCAGCTGCAGCATGGTCAGGACCGCGGCGACCCCCATGCTCGGCAGCAGGGGCATCAGCGAGAGCCCGTAGATGATGACGACGCTCAGGGCCATCCCGAGCATGACGAGCATCGTCGCGACCATGCCGTCGGCGCCGCGGGCGTGACGCAGCCAGAAGTAGACCGAGCCGGTGAAGCACAGAAGCGACAGGGCGCTCATCGCGATCATGCCCGCGGACGAAATGGCGTGTCCCGCCAGGCCGAGCGCGTCGTAGCAGAGCAGCAGCCCCGTCTGCAGGGCGATACACGCCAGCGCGAGCCGCCAGGCGACGGTGCGCCCGACGTAGAGGTTGGGACGCGCGAGCAGCAGCATCAGCGGCAGCTGCACCATCACGCAGATCAGCGTGCCGGCGTCGGTCATCAGGCCGAGGTCGCCCGCGCGGTAGCTGCCGTAGCCGAGGGCGATGCACCCGACGCGAGAGAACGCGATGCCGCAGACGGAGGGCAGTATCGCCAGGAGCGCCCGCCGCACGTCCAGCTGGACGGGCGGGTTCTCGTAGGCGGGCATGGCCCCGGTCTCGTCGACGTCAGACGCCGTTGCGAGCGCCGCGGCGTCATCCGGCGACACGTCGCGAGCGGCGCCCCCACCAGACGTGGCGCGCGCTCCCTGGCCGCGATCGGGCGATCCCATCAGACGCGCAGGCATGTCATCTCCCTCCCCCTCGACGCATCCCCCGCATGCATGACCTTACCCGATAGAGGGGATGGTGATTGCCAACGACATGTAATGATACTCACGATTGCAACAGTGTCGCCGCGCGGGCCATCGCACGGCGATCGATCGGAGGCACGCATGGACAATCGCACGAACGAACGGGACGCGCAGCAGTCCCAGCCCACGGACGCCGAGCAGTTCCTCGCGAAGATGCTGCACCAGTCCGAGGAGGTGTCCGGCGAGACGTTCAGGATCATCGGGAACCGCGTGTGCACCGAGGCCGAGGCCGAGGAGATCGAGCGTGAGGAGCAGGCCCCCGCGGAGCGGCCGCTCACGCCGGAGGAGGACCAGCTCGTCCGCGAGCGCCAGGCGGTGCTCGCCGTCATCGACGACATCCGCAGGGAGTCCTCGCGCGGGCACCTCGTGGACCTCGCGCGCTGGGAGCAGCAGGGATTCGCGCCGGCGCACATGACCTCGGACGAGTTCACGAGCTTCGCCATGGACAGCATCACCGCCGCGCAGGAGGGCAAGCCGTTCGACGGTTCGGGCATGCCGGTCCCAGCGACCGACGGCGAGGTCGCGCAGGACGAAGCAGACGTCGATGAGGCCGCCACGGCGCCTGACGGCGAGGTCACGCACGCTGCCGACGGCGAGCATGACTCAGGGGCGGAGGAGGCTGCGGCCGAGAAGGGCGCCCCCGTCACGGACGCAGCCAACGCGACCGGCGCTCCCCAGGCCGCGCGTGGGGAGGAGTCGCCCGACCAGGCGGACCAGACCGACCAAATCGACCAGCAGGACCAGACCGATCAGGCGGGCCAAGCGGGCGCGGGCCAAGCGGACCTGACCGGCGAGGCCACCCCGGCAGCCGGCGGCGCTGACGCCGGCGGCTCCGACACCGACGCCGGCGACGTGACGCAGCAGGCGCAGCAGCTTGCCGAGCCGAGCGTCCTGCAGGGCGTCCACGACAATCTGGACTGCAAGGACGTCTGCATACTCGACGGCAGCACGACGACCTACCTGTACTCCGACCGCTACATGAGCGACAACTACGCCACGTGGTCGCTCGAGGCGCGCGAGGGCGACGACGTGATGACGCTCGTCCGCAACGCGCGCGACGAGAGCCGTCTGTACCCGCGTCCGATGCTCGCGCGCTCGCTGTGCAACAAGCCGTTCGGCATGAGCTACGACCACGTCACCGAGACGTTCAAGGCCGTCCAGGCGAGCGGCGACTATCCGGACATCCAGCAGTGCGAGGCGTCGAACGGCGACGTCTACTACTTCTCGACGACCTACATGAGCAGGAGGCAGGCGCGGTCCCTCGCCGAGTACTACTCGGTCGAGCGCTTCATGAGCGTGTAGCTCTCGCGCCCCGCCGCGGCGATGAACGCGCCGACGGCGCACGCGCCAACGACCACCACCTACCACACCAAGGGACTGATGCGACGTGATGAGGACGATCAAGGGCAAGAACGGCTACGAGGCCTACGAGGATGACGACGGGGTGCGCAACCTCGCCGTCGAGCCCGCCACGCGCGTGGTCATCCGCACGGACGACGTCTACCAGACCGAGGTCGAGAAGGGCGTGGCGGGCTACCCCCAGCGCGCCGTCGACATCGCGGCCGGCTACGACAACGCCGGCGCGCTCGAGAACCCCGACGGCATCGGCATGGCGGGACGCTCCAAGCGCGGCGAGAACTACTGCCAGATCTACGTCGCGCTCGACCCCGCGACCGGGACGATCGCGCACGCCACGTTTCGCGCGCACGGGTCGCTGGGCATGATCGCCTCCGCGTCCCTTGCCGCCACGCTGCTCGTCGGCCTCACCCCGGCTCAGGCGCTCGCGCGCGTCACCGACCAGCGCCTGCGCGCGGAGCTCGGGGGACCCCTGCCCCGCGGGGGCGCCATGTGCCCGCTCGTCGCCGCCGAGGCGGTGCGCGCCGCCATGGGCGACGTGCTGTATCGGCAGGGCGCCGACCTCGCCGCGCTCGACGCGGCGTGCCCCTGCGACACGCTCTCCACGGGATGCCTCATGTGCGAGATCTGCTCGCTGCGCAAGACGCGCGTCGAGCTCGCGCTTCGGTCGCAGGCGACGCGTAGCGCCCGGTAGCACCCGGGGTAGCACGTCATAGCACGCGGTAGCACACGCGCGGCAGGCCTCATGCGGGTCTCGCCGCGCGTCTTCTCTCACGTCGCTTCATGTCGCGCGCGACCTCGCCGCACGCCCCGAACGCACGCGCGCCCGCACCCCTCGCCATGACGAGGAATGCGGGCGCGCGCCCTTGCCGTCCTGCTGCTGACGGCCGTCCGTCAGCGCGCGTGCGTCACGCGCGCGTCACTCCTAGTGCGAGTCCTTGGAGCTCGAGGCGGCGGCGTCCTTCTTGTCGCTCGCCGCAGAGGCGTCCCTCTTGTCGCTCGAGGCGGCCTTGCCGTCAGACGCGCTCGAGGAGGCGTCGTCCTTGCTGTCGTCCAGCTTGGTCACCGTGACGTCAAGCAGGTCAAAGTCATCGTCGTCCGGGTCGGGCAGCAGGCCGAGGCTGTCCAGCTCGTCGGCGACGTCGGACAGGCCGTAGTCCTCCAGGCACGCGCGGGTCGGGCAGCCGTACTTCTTGTTCCAGCCGAACTGCTCGTAGACCATCGTCAGCGCGTTCGTGAAGTCGTTCCTGTCCATCTTGATCGTGCCCTCGTTGAACGCGGGGATGTCAGGATCGGTGTTGAACGCCCACTCGGTGTACTTGTCGTGCTCGTTGCGCAGGTCATAGGTGCCCATGCCGCGCACGGTGTTGGCGCGCTGCAGCGTCATGATCGCGGCGCCGGCCTTGTACAGCTGGTCGGTCGTGACGGACTCGCCGGTGACCGCGTTGTAGAACTTGGCCTCCAGGTCCAGGTCGCCGCGGTAGTTGCGCTGCTTGGTGGGCGACATCGTCATCGGCCACACCCAGTTGCAGATGACCAGCGAGTCGTGCAGGACGTCGGTCACGATGCTCCACCAGCAGAACTTCGCCTTGTACTCGTTCATCGGCGAGTAGTTCTTGTTCGGGTCGATGGCGTACTCGCCCTTCTCGGCGTTCTCGCCCCAGACCTCGGCCGCGATCTGGCGCTTCAGGTCAAAGGGCAGGCCGCAGCCCTGGAAGTTGACCGCGGAGTGGATCATGTCGTCGCGGTTGAACATCATGTTGTACACGGCGCCGACCTGGCCGAAGCACTCGTGCGCGTGGTGCACGGGCCAGCCGCGGTAGTTGATCAGCTGCGAGCGCGTGTCGTCAAACCACTCCTCGTCGTCCCAGCGCTCGCACCACACGAGCGGGCCGTGGGCGATGTAGGAGAGCTCGGAGTCGTTCTTGGCGATGTCGCGCAGGATCGGCACGATGCAGGTCGGGTCGAGCGAGCCGGCCTTGAAGCCGTCCCAGTTGTACTTGGCGTACTCCTCGGGCGGCAGCACGCGCTCAAAGACGCCGTCCTTGATGCAGTGCGCGAGGTCGCGGTAGAGCTGCGCGTAGTTGCACCACAGGCCGAGGTCATCGACGACGTTGCCGATCGTCAGGTTCCAGACGATCATGTCCTCGTTGTCCATGTCGCCGCCGTCGCCGACCTTGAGGCCCAGGATCCCCTTCATGTAGAGGAACGGGAAGTCGGGCACGCAGGTGTTGCCGGCGATCTCGTAGCCCGTGCTGTCCTTCAGCGCGGGGATGCGCAGGTCGGAGTAGCAGTGGATCGGGCAGCTGAAGCAGCCGTCCATCTTGATCGTGTACTTCGCCGCCTCGCGGCCGTTGTCCTTCTTGGCCTTCATGCAGCGGTAGCCGACGGTGTTCAGCTCGTACGGCTTCGGCTCGCCGGTGTCGATGGCGCCGCCCTCGGCGTCACCCCACTCCAGGCCCTTCTCGGCCGTCCAGCGCGAGCCCTCGTCGTAGTACTCCGCCCACTCCTGCTGGGTGCACGGCACGACGTGGTTGTTGTTGGAGCCGATGATCTCGGACAGCATGTAGTCGGAGAGCTCCCCGACCTTCTTGGGGTCCTTCACGTAGACGCTGCCGTTGCCCTCGGCGACGATGGCCTTCAGCTTCTTGGACCCCATGACGGCGCCCAGGCCGCCGCCGGCGGAGTGGTTGCGGGAGTTGATCATGCACGCGTACGGCAGCAGGTTCTCGCCGGCGGGCCCGATCGTGCCGACGCAGGCCTCGTTGGAGGTGAGCTGCGTCAGGATCTCGGTCGACTCGCGGGTGCCGCAGCCCCACGCGGCGGTGGCGTCCTCGATGGTGATCTTGTCGTCCTTGACGTGGACGAAGACCGGCGTGTCAGAGGCGCCCTCCACGATGATGGCGTCCCAGCCGGCGAACTTGATGCGCGGGCCGAGCATGCCGCCCGTGTGGGCGTCGATGACCAGGTGGTCCTTCGTGAAGGTGGAAAGCGTGCAGATCGTCATGCGGCCACCCAGCGGCACGCCGGACGCCGTGAGCGGGCCGACGGCGTAGACGATCTTGTTCTCAGGCGAAAACGGGTCGGTGCCGGCCGGAACCTCGTCATACATGATCTTGTTGGCAAGGCCCATGCCGCCGACGAGAAACTTGTACGGCTCAGTCGACTCCACGGAGACGGTCCCCGTCGTGAGGTTGACACGGGCGATCTTGCCCGCCCAGCCATACGAAACGTTGTCTTGTGCCATTTGTTCCTTACCTCTCCCAAGCCTCGCGTGTTCTCGCGCCGCCCGGCCCGAGCTCATGTGAGCGGCTCGCGCGGGCGCACGACGACATGCGTCGGTTCCGTTGTACAGGCGCGTGGTGGGGGGCGTCAGACCTCGTCAACGGGACGCTCGCGCCCCGCCGCCAAGGCATGACGTGCGCGCACGGGGACTGGGCAGGCCCGGTGCTCGACTCGTCATGCGCAGGATACGCGAGCGCTCCGCAGGGGCATCCCCTCTTCCAGGTACCCCCTGCCCCAGGCGGCCGAAATGGGCGGGGTCACCTGTAAGAGGGGCAGGGGCGCGACGCCGGGCACATAGGATGCGAGTCGTGCGCCAGGCGACGTGGCCGGGGCACGCGGGCGTCGCGTCCGCGCAGGGGGCGTCAGCGGTCCGGAGGGGCCGCCGCGCCGACATGCGGACGCGCGTCCGTGGGCTGCGTCAGCAAGGGGGAGGCGGCACACCGACTCGCACTCGTCGCGAGAAGCGGGACGTCACGCCACGCGGCAAGCGCCGCGGACGACGACGGCGGTGACGCGAGGCGTCCCGCGGACGTCCCACTCAGCAGAACATGGGGAGAGAGAGGATTTCGGATGACCGACAAGGAGAAGGAACCGCTACCCGGTGCTCCTAAGACGGCTCCGCGTGACACGGGGACGACTGCCCCCCAGAGCGCTCCTGACAAGCAGGCGGCCGACGGCGCGAACGCCGCGAAGACGCCCAAGACCTTCACCCGCCGCGCGGTGGTCGGCGGCGCGATCGGCGCGGGCATCATCGGCCTCGTCGCGGGCGGCGTGCTGGCCAAGTGGGGCGTCGTCGAGGACTCGGTGGCCAACGGCCGCATCGAGCTCGGCGTCACGCCCACGAAGCTCATCGTCACCGACCGCGCGCGCTGCTCCGGCTGCCAGCGCTGCGAGCTCTCGTGCACGCTGCGCAACGACGGCCGCGCCAGCCACGCCTCCGCCCGCGTGCAGGTCTGGCGCAACTACAACTTCGGCCACGGCCTGGGCAGCGGCGACGGCTGCTTCGGCAACTGCGAGTTCACGGTCGAGCACTGCAAGCAGTGCAAGGACTCCTGGTGCGTCAACATCTGCCCGGTGCACGCCATCAACGCCGACCCCAAGACCGGCGCGCGCGTGATCGACCCGAACAAGTGCATCGGCTGCGGGATGTGCCATGAGGCGTGCCCGTGGAACATGCCGCGCCTTGACCCGGTGACCGGCGTCTCCAGCAAGTGCATCGCCTGCGGCCGCTGCGCGCAGCAGTGCCCGAACGGCGCGATCAAGTTCGTGGACTGGAAGGACATCGCGCAGGAGGCCATCGACAGAGGCCTCGTGTCCACGACCGGCCTGTTCACCGCCGAGGAGCTCCAGAAGGGCTCCGACGACCTCGCCTCGAAGGTCGACTACTCCACCAAGAAGGACAAGTAGCGAACGAGGGGCACGCAAGGTGGCCGACGCATGACGTCGACCGTTACTGAGAGGAACACGATGTCAGAAAACGCTATCACACGGCGGGGATTTCTGGCAGGTGGCACAGGGGTCGCCGCGGTCGCCGTGGCAGGCGGGCTAGGACTCACGGGTTGCTCCGAACCGTACACGGTGAGCGACCACAAGGACGAAGAGCCCACGTATCGCCAGGGCAGCGGCGTCTGCGCGGCATGTCCGCGCCTGTGCGCCTACACCGCCTACATCAGGAACAACAACCGGGTGACGAAGCTGATCGCCAGTGCGGGTCACCCCTCCACGATGGGCAAGCTCTGCGCCCGCGGCTATGCGTTCAGCCGCAGCGCCTACGCGCCTGACCGCCTGACCGAGCCGCTGCGCGCGAAGTCCGACGGCACCTTTGAGCAGATCGACTGGGCCACCGCCTTCAACGAGATCGGCGCCAAGCTCGCCGGCGTTGACGCCGACGGCGTGCTGGTCGTCCACGGCAGCGAGCCGACGCAGGCCTTCTACGCCACGCGTCTCGCCAACGCCCTGGGCAGCGGTGCCAGCTACGGCATCGAGACGGACTACGAGCCCTCCCGCCTGGGCGGCTACGCGCAGGTGCTGGGCGAGGGCATCACCGGCTGGGACGTGGACGTGCGCAACTGCCGGGCGCTGCTCGTGCTGGGCACGCCTGCCCGCGGCTTCAGCCCCGCGCAGCTCAAGCGCCTCACCGCCGCGAAGGAGGCCGGCTGCCAGATCGTCTACGCTGGGCCCGTGCGCGACGGCGTCGGCTCCCACGCCGACTGGTGGCTGCCCGTGGTGCCCGGTCACGAGCTCGCGCTGCTGCTCGCGATCGCGAACCGCCTGATCGACGGCAAGGCGTACGACGAGGGCTTCGTCCGCGACCACGCGGAGGGCTTCGACGACTTCAAGAAGGCCATGGAGCCCTACACCCCGGCGTGGGCCGAGGCGACCTGCGGGATCCCCGCGACGGACATCGCCCACCTCGCCCAGGTGCTCGCCGACGCCCGTCCCGCCTGCGCCATCGCGTCGCAGGGCGGCTTCGGCCAGGGCATGGCGGCCTCCGGCGAGACCGCGCGCATGGTCGCCGCGGTCAACACGCTGCTCGGCTGCTGGAACCAGAAGGGCGGCGCCCAGCTGTGGCGCGCCGCGAAGCCCGCGGACCTCGGCGACCTCGCGGTCGACGCGCCGCAGACGAAGGCCCCCGACGCGGCGCCGCTCGCGCCCGCCGGTCTCGGCGGCGTGACCGCGCTGCTCACCGATGACAAGGCGCGCGACGTGCTGGTCTTCGGCTGCGACCCCGCGATCGACGGGCGCGGCCTCGGCAAGATGCGCGCCGCCTTCAAGAAGGCCGGCCTGGTCGTGGCCGTCGACTGGCGCATGAGCGAGACCGCGAGCATGGCCGACTACGTGCTCCCCTGCTGCGCACAGCTCGAGTACGACGGCATGCCCGCCTTCACGGACGGCACGGCGCCGGCGGTCAGCATCAGCAGCAAGATGATCGACCCCGTCGCGCCCGACGCGAAGCCCGTCGACGAGATCTGCGCCGGCATCGCCGCCGCGGCTGGCGTCACGGGCGCGTTCGACCACACCCTGGCCGACTTCGCCACGGCCGAGCTGGACGGCTGGGACACCTCGCTTGACAACCTGCGCTCCGTCGCCACGGTCAGCGCGGCGAACACCTCCGACGGCGGCTTCGGCACGCTGCCCGCGTTCGCGACGCCCTCCGGCAAGATCCAGCTCACGAGCAGCGCATGCGCCGACGCGGGCCTCTCCGCGGCCCCGCAGTGGGTCGGCACGGGCGACGTCGTGAACGGCGGCTCCTTCGCCGGCTACGTCGCCGCGCTCCCGTACCAGACCTGCGGCGCGGACGCCGCGACGCCCGGCCTCGCGCGGATCGGCGACACCTACCTCGCCGGCCGCGTGGTGATCAGCGCCGCGACCGCCTCCGAGCTGGGGATGAGCGACGGCGACGAGGTGACGATCTCCAGCGCCACGGAGTCGCAGCGGGTCGTGCTGGGCGTCAGCGACCACGTGATGCCCGGCGTCGCGGTCATCCCCGCAGGCTTCGACACCGTCACCGCCCAGAACGGCGGGGAGACGCGCGTCGTCGCCGCCCGGCTGGTCGGGGACGACATCGAGACGGGATACGGATCACCCGTCAACCGAGTCGTCAAGGTCTCGATCCAGAAAGCGGGTGCGTGATGACTCGATACGGAATGCTCATCGACACGAGGAAGTGCGTGGGGTGCTTCACCTGCCTCACGGCCTGCCAGAGTCAGAACGACCTTCAGCCGGAGGAGGCCTTCATCAAGTTCTCCGAGCTTGAGAACGGCTCCTACCCGAACGCGTCGGTCACCTGCGTGCCGCACCAGTGCATGCACTGCGCCGACGCCCCCTGCGCCAAGGTCTGCCCGACGAAGGCGACCTTCATCTCCGATGACGGCGTCGTCGGCATCGACACCGGCCGCTGCATCGGCTGCCTGTACTGCGTCGCCGCCTGCCCGTACGGCGCGCGCGTCGTGAACGAGAAGACCGGCGTGCCCGAGAAGTGCCGCTTCTGCACGGTTTCCGCCTACGAGAACGGCACCCCGATGTGCACGTGCGTCGAGGCCTGCCCCACCAGCGCGCGTACGTTCGGCGACCTGGACGACCCGGACTGCGACCTCGTCAAGCAGATCGCCCAGACCGGCGCCCAGCCCCTGCTCGGCGACACCACCGACTCCAGCATCTACTACGTGAGGTGACGCTGACATGACGTATGAACCCGTATGGGGTGCCATCATCGCGTGGTATCTCTTCCTGGCAGGCCTGGGCGGTGGCGCGTTCTGTACCTCCGCGATCGCCTCATGGCTCTACCCGCAGGCCATCAAGGTCCGCAAGATCGGCCGCGTCATCGCGCTCGTCACCGTGTGCGTCGGCCTCGCGCTGCTGATGCTTGACGCGCGCGCCGGCTTCATGCACCCCTGGCGCTTCGCGCTGCTGCTGGACGATCTCTCCAGCTCGGTCATGAGCTGGGGCGTCGTGTTCCTGGCCGTGTTCATCATCATCGGCCTGGCGGTCGTGATCGTCGAGATCTGCGACTCCCGCTTCCGTCGCGCCAACCCCGACGGCGTGTGGGCGCATCGTCACCCGCAGCTCGCCAAGAACGGCGTGAGGGTCCCGCAGTGGCTCAACATCGCCGGCGTCGTGTTCGCCCTGCTGGTCGCGGGCTACACCGGCGCGCTGCTCGGCGTGGTCAGCACGTTCCCGCTGTGGAACCACCCGCTGCTGCCCGTGCTGTTCGTCGTCTCGGCGCTTTCGACCGGCATCGCGAGCGTCGTGTTCTGCGGCGAGCTCTTCGCCAAGGATGAGGTCGAGGCACTGCCGGTCATCAGCCGGACTCACTATGGTCTCGTCGCCGTTGAGATGGTCCTGGTCGCGCTGATGCTCTTCGTGCTCAACCTCCAGTCCACCGACGCCCACGCGACCGTCATGAGCCTCGTGGCCGGAAAGTTCTCGGTGCAGTTCTGGGTGCTGTTCGTCCTGATCGGCCTCGTGCTGCCCTTCATCGTGGAGACGTGGGAGCTCTTCTGCCCCGCCCACGCGAACCACAGGGCCCTCGCTCGCGGCGTCAGCGCCCTGAGCGAGGCGGGCGTGATGGTCGGCGGCTTCTTCCTGCGCTACCTGATCATCGTCGCCGCGCTGCCGGCAGGCTTCATGGCCGGCCTCGTGTTCTAGCGACCGACGGTCGGGGGCGGCCCGGACGGCGCGACGCAGCGATGCGAAGCGCCGCCGAGCCGCCCCGGCTTTCTCGGGCGGATTGCGGCCTCGTCCCCGCGCGTCCAGCCACGCGTGGGCGGACGGCCCAATCCTTCCGAGAAAGCGTCACCGTCATGACACGCGTAGCCGCGCGTGCCGGATGTGCGTGGCTACGCCTGTCGAATGTGCGTGGCTGCGCGTGTGCAAGTACGACTCTTTGCTTGATTTGTCACATTGGTTCACGCGTCCCCGGCTGTGCCGGGCACGACGCGACCACCCGACGTCATGGGCACCGGCATGACGGGACGAAACCAGGAGGCGGCATGATGAGCGTCTGCACCATCTCCGTGAGCGACGACATGACGTCGACCGCGCCACGGGTGATCCATGCCACGGGCAGATGCGTGGCGGCAGCCATGGCGCCCGTCGCACCGGACGCCGCCTCGTCCGCCACGACCGCCGATCTCTCGGCGCGCATCGCGCCGAGCGTGCGCGTGACGGGGGTTCTCATCGAGCACAACGCGCTGCTCCTTGAGCACATGGTGCTCCGCGAGCGCTCGCACTGGACGCTGCCGGGCGGTCACCTGCAGTACGGCGAGACGATCGACCAGTGCCTGCGTCGAGAGATGCGTGAGGAGACCGGTCTTGACGTCGCCGTTGACGACATGCTCTACGTCTGTGATCGCTTTCATGGCCTCGGCAGCCATGTCGTCGACATGAGCTTCCTCATCCATCGCGTCAATGACAGCCGGATCGCCTGTCCGTTGCCGCTCACCGATGACCACATCACCGAAGTCGCGATGGTCCCCTTCGAGAGGCTCACGGACTACGGCTTCTCTGCGCACTTCGCCAGCCTCGTCCGCGACGGCTTCCCGAACCGCGGATCCTACGGTGGCGAGTTTCACGCGTTCTACGGCTAGCTAGGCAAGGGCGAGCATCATGGCCGTCCACGCGACGATGACGACGAGCGTCACGACGGCGGACTTCCCAAAGCCAAGCGCATAGGCGTCACCCGGCGAGAGCCTGCGGCTCGCCACGGCACGATATGCCGCGATGATGGCAACGATGACGCCCGCAGCCAGCGAGGCGATCAGCACGGCGATCCCCCCGCGGAACAGCGCCGGATACGCCATGATCGAACCCGCCGCCATCCGTCTACAGACGACGAACCAGATGACGAGGGCGACGAGCGCGACCACGCAGAAGATCACGAACGGCAGCGTGCCCACACCGCGCGCGCCACCGGGGGCTTCGTCGTCAACGGGCTCCTGACGCATCCCCTTGGTCGCGTACGCCGACGTCTCTTGATCTAGCCGTGCCCCCGACGGTCGCTCGCCAGCAGCCTGAGAGGGCGCCTGCTGGAAAGCGCGCGCCTGCTCCTCAGCCCTCGCTCGCGTCTGAGCCTCGCGCTCGGCCGCCGCACGCTCGGCCCGCGCCTCCGACTCCTCGCGCCGCATCCTGTTGACAAGGGGGTTCACCGCCGCCTGCTGATGGCGAGTCTCCGGACGGCTCGGGACCTCTCGCCGCGCCATCGCCACGTCCTCGGGAGCCATCGGTGACGCGGGCGCCTCTCCGGATCGCGGAGCCCCACCCTCGACGCGTCCCGCCTCGGCCTTCTCGACGTCCTCCGCCGCCCCTTCCATGCGTCGGCGCATCATCTCCGGCTGAAGGAACGCAGGCATCGACGCCCTTGCGGGGGCGGCGGCAGACGAGGCCGCCGGCGCGGGAGCCTCAGAGACGGCCTCGCGTGCCATGGTGTCATGACGAGGTTCCCCCGCCACCCTTGCAGGCTCGGCGTTCTGTGCCTCTCGCATGGAGGCATACCGCGAGGCCGCCGTGTACCGGCTGTACATGCGAAAATCCGCAGATGGGCCACCATGCGAAACCAGGTCGCCCGAAGCCGCGGGCACACCACGCACGCCCGCTGGCTGCGGTGGGAAATCACTCGATGCAGATTCTATCGACGAGGCTGAGGACGGACGCGCTCCCCGGACGCCCTCGCGTCGTTGCGGGAGCTCTGGATCGCGTGTAGTCTGCTTCATATCAGATGAATTGGCTGCCATAGTGCCTTTCATGGTTTCGCACACTGGATGGTGGTTCTCGCCATGTAGGCTCCGCGCCATCACGCCACTACCTCCATGGCATTGTACCGTGTTTCGTTGATTGATGAGAGAACTCACTGCAGCACAGCATGAGCTGCATATGGAGAGCGAGGAACTACCCATGGAACGAGCAACCAAGCAGCAGGTCGGCATCAAGGCCCTCACGCGCGACGAGCTTGCCGCCGAGTTTGAGAAGATCGGCCTGCCGAAGTTTCGCGTGAAGCAGGTCTACCAGTGGCTGTACCAGAAGGGCGCGCACAGCTACGACGAGATGACCAACCTCTCGCTGCCACTGCGCCAGCAGCTGGCGACGGCCTATCCCCTCTTCTTCCCCGAGATCGTCAAGAAGCAGGTCTCCGCTGACGGCACCCGCAAGTACCTGCTGCGCCTTGCGGACGGTGCCCTTGTCGAGACGGTCGCGATGCCGACGAAGACCCGCCTGAGCGCATGCGTCTCAACGCAGGCCGGCTGCCCGATGCGCTGCGCCTTCTGCGCCACCGGCCGCAACGGCTACACGCGCAGCCTCGGCTGCGGCGAGATCGTCGATCAGGTCAACGTGATCGCCCAGGACTTCGGCCAGCGCGTCACCAACGTCGTGCTCATGGGCCAGGGAGAGCCCTTCCTGAACTACGACGCGACGCTCGAGGCCATGAAGATCATGAACGACAAGGACGCCCTGGAGATCGGTGCGCGCCACATCACTGTCTCCACCTGCGGCATCCTGCCCCAGATCCGCCGATTCGCCAAGGAGCCCGAGCAGTTCACGCTCGCCGTCTCGCTGCACTCCGCCGTGCAGGAGACCCGCGACCGCATCATGCCCGGCGTGCGGCAGTACGACCTCGTCCGCCTGCGCGAGGCGCTCATCTCCTATGGCGAGTCCACCGGCCGTCGTCCCACCTACGAGTACGCGCTGATGGGTGGCATCAACGACAGCAACGAGGAGATGCGCGCTCTTGTTGACTTCACGCGTCACACGCTCTGCCATGTGAACCTGATCCAGCTCAATGCCGTGAAGGGCAGCAGCATCAAGCCCTCCACGCCCGAGCGTCTCCAGGCGTTCAAGCGTGCCCTTGAGGCCGCGGGCGTCGAGGTCACCCTGCGTGAGTCCCGCGGGGCTGACATCGACGCGGCATGCGGTCAGCTCAAGCAGCGCGCGAGGGTCAGGTAAGCTCGCACTCCGATCGCTTCTAGCGTCTTCCTGCATGCCAACGCACGAACTGATGTCAAAAAATGTCTGAGGGCGCCGCGGGTCGTGGTCAATATCGACCAACCCGCGGCGCCCTCGTGTTAGCGACCTCATGACATGGACCCAGACGCACACAGACACAACCAGAGTCACGCGAGCACCCAGGGTCGCGCGAGCGTCACGGCCAGCACGCCGTCATTCATCACGCCATGATGCTAGATCCCCAGAGCCTCCCATTGCTGGTCGGCCCACTGCTGATTCCGAAGTGTCTCGGACGCACGCGTCTCCTCGACCTTCGCGCGATTCTGCTCGACGCGCTCCTGGATGAGGTCCGCCAGATCCTTAATCCGACGCGCGGACTCGTCGACCTTCGCGCGAATCTCGTCATCCTTCAGATATAGGCCGACGGCAGCCCCCGCAGCGATGCCGACGACAACACCGATCAACAGCATCCCCTTCTTCATGCGATCACTCCTTCTCGGCATTTCACCACGCATGACCTTCAAACGCGATGTGCGCGTTCTCGTCTACAGCGTCATGTCGTCCGCGGCGCGTGAGCACATCTCCTGCCATTCTACCGTATGAGACTGCTTAGGATTCTATTGAGATCATTCTCATCAGTAAATTTTATTTCAATTTTAAATGAATCTTTATCCTTTTTGATTTTCACACCCGTATTGAGCAATGAGCTCAGATCGTCTGAGATGCGCTTGAACGCCGTCGGCAACGTCGCGCGAACCTTGGAAGGCTTCTCTTTTGACTCGGTCGTCGCCTTGGCCACGATCTGCTCAACATCTCGTACCGAGAGCCCCTGCTCGACGATGCGGTTTGCAAGCTCAATTTGTGCCTCGCCGTCCTCAAGGGCAAGCAATGCACGCGCATGACCAGCGGTTATCTTCCCGTCAAACAACAAGTCCTGCACTTCGCCTGGCAGATCAAGCAGTCGCATCGTATTCGCCACGGCCGAGCGTGATTTGGAAAGTCGCTTCGCTAGCTCTGTCTGCGTGATACCCGTGCGCTGGATCAACTCATGGTATGCGCGCGCTTCTTCGATCGCGTTCAAATCACACCGCTGAATATTCTCGATAAGGGCTATCTCGAGCGTCTCATTATCATCGATATCACGAATGATGGCCGGAATCTCCGTGAGTTGTGCCCTCATGGCAGCTTGATATCGACGTTCGCCAGCGATGATCTCATAGCCATTTCCATCATGCCGCACGAGGATCGGCTGAAGAACGCCCACAGCTTTGATCGAGTCCGCGAGCTCATTGAGCTCAGCCTCATCAAACACCGTACGAGGCTGATGAATGTTCGGATGGATCTTATCGAGCGGGATGTTCGCGTCAGCCCGGAGTTGCTGCGCGGGCTGCTCGTCAACATGTGCCTCAATTGCTGACTCGCTGATGAGAGAGCTTAGTCCCTTCCCGAGTCCTGTCTTCTTAACCACGCTTGACAACCTCCTTTGCAAGCTCCTTGTATGCCTCGGCTCCCTTGCTCTTCGGAGCATATTCAAAGATCGACTGGCCGTAACTCGGCGCCTCGCTCAGACGAATGCTGCGAGGGATGACCGTCTTGAAGGTGACATCCTTGAAGTAGCTGCGCACCTCTTCGTCCACTTGCTTCGAGAGTGAGGTACGCGTGTCATACATCGTCATGAGGGCACCCATGATTGAGAGCTCTGGGTTCAGATGCGCTTGGATCATCTTGAGTGATTCGAGGAGCTTCGTCAGTCCTTCAAGTGCGTAGTATTCACATTGAATTGGGATGATCAGATAGTTGCTCGCTGCCAGCGCGTTGATGGTCAAAATACCGAGGGATGGAGGACAGTCGATAAGCACGTAATCATATTGATCAACGACCGACGCAAGCGCGTCCTTGAGCCGCATCTCACGCGCAATCATTGACACAAGCTCGATCTCAGCACCCGCAAGCTGAATCGTGGATGGCAGAATCGAAACACCTTTCGTACTTGTCTCTAGAATGACGTCTTCTGCCTTGCGCTCCCCGACAAGTGTGTCATACACGCTTCCATCCTCGCAGGCAGATTTATCTATCCCAAAGCCTGACGTCGCGTTGCCTTGGGGGTCAAAGTCAACAACGAGAACCTTGTATTTCAGATGACCAAGGGCTGCAGCAAGATTGACTGCAGTCGTTGATTTGCCGACGCCACCCTTCTGATTCATGAGTGCGATTACCTTCGTCGATCCATCGGTCTTTCTCTTGGTCATGAGAACCATCCCAACTCGCCATGCCACAGCATGCGCTAACGAATCGAATCCTGCATTTGGAACGGTTTGCTGGCACTCGATACCTATGCTCGTGGCCATCTCTTCTGGATGACTAGACTACATGCTTTCATGCCCCTTCGCACCAACAAAGAGATGTTCTTTCTTTTCGTCTGACAGTATTTCTGCAGTGATGGACTTATGGCTCGTTTACCTGCGGGGATAGTGAACGAATCCGCTTGACTCGTCCCGACAGAATGTTGTTAACCCGTGAGTGTTTCACGTGAAACGCCACATTGACACTATCCGGTATTATCAGTACTCACATTCATGCCCCATACCTGATGACAAACCCTTTGCCATATCGACAAGAACAACCAGTTGCGTCATAGCGGGCCAAAATCTCATCAGACTAAAGCAGCGTCACTCCTCATACCCAGTCGATGTTTCACGTGAAACATCGACTGAAATGGATTAGCACACAAGTATGGTCGAAAACAGTTCTCAGCTGCAATTGTCACATCTGCATTCTGTAAACGAGAAGAGATGCACGTCGTTGCAACGTGCATCTCTTCTCTGATTGAATCATCTTTACAGCAGATATTAACTATACGCTAGGCCAAAGGATGCGATGACGCCATACCTACAGGCCGAGGTAGCTCTACGCGCGGCTCATCAACCTTTCCATAGGTAAGAATGACGCGATGGCCCATATCACCTGGTAGTTGATACTCTGTAGAGTCAAGTAGTTCCATTCCAACGAGACGAGCAACCTTTGACGCTGACTTCATCTCGTCCGCAGGCGGATTTCCTTTTGAGACGACAAAGATCCCATCCTCAAACAATAGTGGCGAGGCGTATTCGAGCAGCACTGGCAGAGTACCCATAGCACGTGCCGTGACAACCGAGAAGCCATCAACAAAACGCATGGGCAATTGCTCTACGCGCTCAGCACAAGTCGTCAGTTGTCCACTAAGATCAAGATCCTCAACCATTGATTGCACTGCAGCAATTTTCTTCTTTGTTGAATCGCAGAGCACACCATGGAGTGATGGCTCGATGATGGTGAGAGGTATGCCTGGCAAACCCGCTCCACAACCCATATCAAGAAATGAAATGACCGAATCCTCTTCGACTTCCGCAACCTCATCCGCCGTTGGGTAGTACAGGTCAGCAAGTGAGGCAAATTTCATTATTGACTTATAATATAGGAGAGAATCGACTATATGGAGAATGACTCCCTTATTAAAGTCCCTAATTGCCGTGAGATTCATCTCATTATTCTTCTTGAGCATCAAATCGAGGTACCCAAGCAGACGAGTAGCTGTCTCATCAGTTACGTCTATGTCATACCCCTGCATCACACGAACGAGTAAATCGCGTTGCTCGTTCATCTGCTGCTGATCGACACCCATATAGAGATCTCGTATCATAAATTTCTCCAATATTATTATACGCGAATTATCTTCTGGAGCTTAATTATAGTGCCAAAGCGTGAACATATCTATGTCACTAAAGCGAGAGCTACGAAGAAATGACTACGTCGCTCTCCCTTCCTCCAATATGCCCGCTTGCATCTGATAACGTTACCGCCAAAATCATCCGAAGCAGATTCTTTTGGCAACACGGACACAGACGCCATTCCTGATCGGTTCGCACGTGATCATGATGCAATCGTTTCACGTGAAACGCTGTGGGATTAGCAATTCGTGCGTGAATAAGTGACACTGGGACAATTGCTAAATTAGTTCACAGTCAACACACTTATGTTGATAAAAATGAACAGGCATCAGGAGAATCCACCTCTCCTGATGCCTGCTCGAACGCATATCATATGAAACTCGTGAGCGCGTGACTCGTAGGTATCACTTCGTGTGGACAGGCGTGATGACGACGCAGCGATTCGGCTCAACACCTTCCGAGTGCGTCTTCACGAGCTTGTTCGAGCGCAGCGTGAGATGAACGATGCGACGCTCGAATGGCTTCATCGGACGCAGACGAACCTCCGTATCGCACTGCACCGCACGGCGGGCAACGGAGTTCGCCAGGCCCTTGATCTTCTCCATGTGGCGATTGTCATAGCCCTCGACGTCAACGCGCGCCGGGAAGCGAAAGCCGAGCTCCCTGTTCAGCAGCACGGAGAACATGCACTTGAAGGACTCCAGTACCTTGCCGTGATAGCCGATGAGAATGCCGAGGTCATCACCAACGACGTTGAAGATCAGTTCGCCGTTATCGCCGTCGTACTCGTCAATCACGGCGTCGGCGGCATCAAAGTAGCCAAGTATCGACCGAAGAATCTCAATCGCAACGTCAGCGACCTTGTCAAGCTCATCATCAGACAGCGTCTTCTTGGCGCTGACCTTATGTGCGATCTCCTCAAAGCCCTCTCGAACCGTAGCCTGCTCGTCCTCGCAGGCAGAGCTCTCGTCGCGCGTCCCCTCGATCACGTCCTCGTCAACGATATCGATGACTTCATCCTCAACGATCTCATTTTCAGAATTAATATCGTTATCAGTAGTCATAATAGTAAACCTCACTACGATAAGTGTAGGTGGATACGGATCGTTTGGCCATCTGTGTACTATATCGCACGCGATGCACGACTATCAAACATACAGCTTACCCTATGGAGTCGCGGATCAAGACGACCGCGTGCATACCGCGCGTAAAAGGGCATTCTGTCTGGGCGTTCGGACCAGCCGGAGACGACGACCACGACATGCGAAAGAAAACGAGGTAGCAAAAAGGGCGCCACCGAACGAAAAGCTCGTCCGATGACGCCCGAGGTGTAAAGCGCGTTACTTCTTCTTGGTGGGGCGCTTCTTGTACTCACGGCGGACCACGTCAACCTCCACGGGCTTTGCCTGCAGCTGCTTCTGCTCCTCTTCCTTCAGCTCATGGCTCTTCTCCTTGAAGATGAGCTGCTGCTGGATGACGGCCCAGGCGCTTGAGGTGACCCAGAACAGGACTACGCCGGCCGGCGAGCTCCAGCCGACGAAGAGCATCATGACGGCCATGATCGCGCTCATGCCCTTCGTCATGCTGTTCGAGTTCTGCTGCAGGAACATCGGCAGGAACGTGAGGACGCCGAACAGGATGACGAAGATGATGTACGGAATCGCGGAGACGATGCCGGTCGTCGAGAAAATGGTCGCCGCGCTGTCACGAAGCGACGGGAGGATGCCGTAGAAGGCGGCGCCGTCCGGCACGTGATCACGCAGGACGGAGAAGAGGGCGAAGAAGATCGGCATCTGCAGGAGCATCGGCAGGCACCCGGCCACCGGGTTGAACTTGTGCTCCGAGTAGAACTTCATCATCTCTTCGTTCAGACGCTGCGGATCGTCCGCGTACTTCGTCTGAAGCTCAGTCAGAAGAGGCTGCACATGCTGCATTTCAGCCATCGACTTCTGCTGTTTGATGGTCAACGGCAGCAGGATCAGTCGAATGATGACCGTCAGAATGATGATGGCAAGGCCCCAGTCGCCGATGAAGCTCTCAAAGAAGGCGATGGCCGAGGCCAAAGCGTTAATGATCCAATCCCACATGGGGTTTCCTCCGGGTGTCCTCTCGCCCTGCGGTCCGCATCGACGACCTGATGCCGTGCATGCGAACCACCTGACGCCTAACGATGCACGCGAAACAACGGCTCGAGGTGATCAGGCACGGGATCATACCCGCCCTCACTCAGGGGATGACATCTGCCAATGCGCTTGATCGCAAGCCACCCACCACGCACGAGCCCGAATCTCTCGATCGCCGTGACCGCATATTGTGAACAGGATGGCACAAAGCGGCAGCATGCTGGAAACATAGGCGAGATACACGAGCGATAAAAGCGAATAAGACACAGCGCAATCCAGCGCGGGATGCGGGCGAGGTGGCTCGCAAGCCACCTCACGCCAGTCCGGCCTTCTTCAACAGGTATGCGAGCGAGCCGACAACGTCATCATGGCTGACAGTTCCCGTACGTCTGTTCGCAATCAGAACGACGTCACAACCCGCATGCGGAAGACCGACCTCGTGCGCCGCGGCCCGCAGAACGCGCTTGCTGCGATTGCGCGTGACGGCATTCCCAATGCGCTTGCCCGCAATAAATGCAACGCGACCCAGAGGGTCGCGTTGAGAAATATCGCCGTTATACGTAATCAGCGAAAGATTTCTACTATTAAAGTGAATGCCCTTATGAAAGATTTCGTCTATCTGAGCACTCGATTTAATAGTTCCCATGCGAGCTACTTGGTGTTGCGCTCGTCAGAGACGGTGAGCTTCTTGCGACCCTTGGCGCGACGACGCGCGAGAACCTTGCGGCCATTCTTGGTGGCCATACGGGAACGGAAGCCGTGGGTCTTAGCGCGCTTCCTCTTGTTGGGCTGCCATGTACGCTTCATTGTTGGATCCTCCTGGCGTGAGTACTGTGCGTACCTGCGTTGATAACGACGCAGATGGAATAGCTAGAAAAGTATAGGGATCGCGCGCGAGGTGCGTCAAATGCCAGCACCGTCTCAACACGCAAAATATCGTAATACCACAGCAGACACACGATCACGGCCATCAGGGCGATTGTCACGCCAAGACCACCGAACGACGGGAGCGGCCCGAACGCCTGTTCATGCCCGCAAGCCCGTGCGTTGGCCGACACGTCAGCGCCATGCCGGGGCGCATCGACGTCATATGACGCGGCCATAGGAAGCATGCCATCAAAAGAGATCGACTCGCCGCGACGAGTCATGCGCGCGCTAGGACATGGATGCCATTTAGGCAACGTTAAAGCTCTATATGGGGTTCATGTGGGACCATAGAGTATCTTGGCTCCTTGAAACGTCATGAGAAGTGTCACGGAAAAATCACGACTGCTATGAAACAAGCCGTTCGGTTTCACCATTAGCCCTACTTTTCAACAGTACGAACGAAATTTTCAACAGCGAGAGTGACTGTCCGCGACTTTTCAACAGGTCACGAAATATTTTCAACAGCATTGCCGCTAATTGGCCGTTAGTTTATGCTGTTTTGTGTTGAAAAGTAGACAAAAATCTGGCACGTTTACCTGCGGTGATACGATTTCACTGTTGAAAAGTATTTTGAAACTGTTGAAATGTACCAAGATATGCTGTGATACGTTTTGTGCCGAACAGGCACTGCTCTGAGATGTTGCGTGTCTTCTCTATTCGGTGTGAAACGATGGATGAAACGTTCATCACGCCCCGTGGAGGCGGGGCAAGCACGTATTATTAGGAGTCCTACTGATTGTGCCGGCCGGACCTATGAGCGGGGATGAGCACCATAGACACCTTTTATCCGTTCGTGGATAACAGACCTGCCCCGCAGTCCGATGACGGCCAGTCAACCGCCGACGGGCAGGGTGTCGATGACGCTGCCGCTGGTGTGAACCCCTCGACCTCTCAATCTGGTGAGGGCATGACGCCGGACGCATCCTCCAACGCCCCGCATGCAGCCCCGTTCCCACCCGCCCCGGCGGGCACGCCGCAGCAGCAGACGCCGACGCCAGCGTACGGCAAGCCTCAGGGTCAGACCATGTCCCAGACGGCGTTCGGGACGACCGACCCGCGTGCGAGCGTGAACACGCGCGCGAATGGCGACGACACGCTGTCGGACGACCAGTTCCCGCCCCTCCCACACATGCCCGCGGGCGTCTCGCTTGCGCCGTCGCACGGTCAACGACGTCGGGAGATGTCGACTGACCCCTCAAACGGCATGGGCGCCGCCCCCATCGCGGGCACGGACTCGACGGTCGGCGCGAGGGCGGACGCAGGCGCCGGGACGCGCGTCAGTGCGGGCGACGGCGCGGGCACGCACGACCGGATGACTGCCGCCGACATGTACCAGGCCGTCGCTGACGCCAACGCGGCGCGCGTCGCCAGGGAGATCGACGTCATCTCGGGCGGGCGTCTCATCAAGCCCGCCTATCCGGCGCGCATCGCGGTCTACGACGACATGTCCATGCCGCCGCGCGTGGTGGTCGTGGAGCCGAAGGAGATCCGCGAGTATCTCCAAGACATTCTCGACAGCACCTACGAGCTCATGAAGCAGCAGGGTGGAGACTTCTCCTACCAGGCGATTCGCGAGCTCGTCGAGAACTACATCCACGCGTCGTTCATCGAGCCGACGATCTCGATCCTCGACGGCGGCCAGACGATCGTGTTCAGCGACCAGGGTCCCGGCATCCCCAACAAGGAGGCCGCGATCAAGCCGTCGTTCACCTCGGCGACGCGCGAGATGAAGCAGTACATCCGCGGCGTCGGCAGCGGCCTGCCCATCGTGGAGGAGTACATCCACAGCAAGGGCGGCACGATCAGCATCGACGACAACCTGGGCCACGGCACGATCATCACGATCTCGCTCGCCCACGCCGTCCCGCCGACGCCGGCGTACGACCAGCGTCACGGCCTGGACCAGCCGGGCCAGGGCGGCCAGGGGCAGGGCCAGGGCCAGCCGGGCCAGACGATGTCGCAGGCCGCGGCCGGCACGCAGGCGACGGGCCCCGCGGGCGGCGCGTTCGACCAGAACTGGGGCTACGGCCAGCCCGTCATCCCCTACGGCTCCGGCCAGCCGATGGGCTACCCGCAGGGGTACGGCCAGTACCCGCAGGCCTATCCCGGCTACGGCCAGCCGACGTATCAGCAGCCCTACCAGCAGTTCGGCCAATACGGGCAGATCGGTCAGGTCCCGCCGACGTCGCAGCCCGGCGTGGGCATGGGCATGGGCGTCGGCATGGGCATGGGGGCGGTCCCGCAGGGCGCGCCCGGCATGCCGGGATACCCGCAGGGGTACGGCCAGTACCCGCAGCGACAGGGGGCCTACCCGCAGGGGTATGCGCAGGGCTACCCGCCGCAGCCACAGCCCCCGCAGCAGCCGTACCCGGGCGTCCCCGACGCGGGCGTGCGCGGCCAGCAGGGAGCCTATCCCCCATACCCGAACGTCGGCATGCCGCCGTCGTACGGGCCCGCCGGCGCCGGCACCCAGGCGTACGGGCGCCAGACGACGTCGATGGGCTCGTCGCCGCAGCAGCCCGCGGCCGCTGGCCAGGTCGGCGTCCCGACCGCGGCCGAAGCGACGTCCGGCGACCAGCGTGGCGCCGATGAGGCCGTCGAGAAGCCCCGGGACGGGCAGCAGGCGCCGCGCGCCGCGCGCGTCCCGCTTGACACGGAGCAGGGCGCCATCATCGGCCTGTTCGCGACCTGCGAGAAGGTCGGCCCCGCCGAGATCGAGGAGGGGCTGGGCATCACGAAGCCAACCGCCTCGCGGCGCCTGCTCGCACTCGCTAAGATTGGCTACGTGTTCAAGAGCGGTCAGAAGTACGTGCTGACGGAAGAGGGCAGGCTCGCGCTCGAGCGCCTGCAGGCTCGCGATCGCGAGCACGAGCAGGGGCAGGAGTAATCGGCGGTGGCCGCGGGCTGGCAGCGGCGTCGCTCCCGCGTGGGCGGATGCCACCGAGACGTCGACGGAGTGAGCAATGGCTGAGATGGACCCCCTATACGAGAACGCGCTCTTCATCTGGGGCGACGTCGCCGATCTCTCCAGAAGCTACGCTCCCGATCCGACCATCCAGGCATGGGTCGGACGCCTGAAGCCCGTCTCGTTCGACGGCTCCACGTTTGTGGCCGCCACGCAGCTGCGCTGGACCGAGCGCAAGATCATGACGACGTATCGAGAGGTCATCGAGCACTTCCTCTACGAGATCACGCTCGAGCACGTGAGCTTCAGCGTCGTCGTCGACCCCTCGCTGTTCCAGGACGGCGCGCCGGCCGCGACGCCCGTCGGGGCGATGACGCCC
>CACZRK010000274.1 GCA_902783515.1 uncultured Coriobacteriaceae bacterium
CCACTCGACCCAGTCAAGCTGAGTCTTTCCCTCGGTAAACTCGTCCTTGACGCCAAGGGCGTCGGCAAGCAGGGTGCAGATCTCGTAGACCGGCTTGGACTCGAACAGCGGTTTGACCGCCGCGGTCTCGCAGCACACGAAGCCCGTCCAGCCCGTGCCGCCGGAAATGATGTCGTCCTCCTCAAACGGCATCGTGCCCGGCAGAATGATGTCGGAGGCAAGCGCCGTCGGCGTGAGCCACGGGTCCACCGTGACGACCATGCGCAGGCCGGAGTCCTTCTCGTCCGGCAGGTTGTAGACGCGCATCATGTCGTTGATGTCACCATGCTGGCCAACCATGACGTTGGAGCCATAGTTCCAGATGAACTTGATCGGCGCCTTCAGCTTGATCGTCCCGGGCTCCTCGGCGTAGGTGGTCACGCCGTCCGCGTCAATGTGGCGGATGCCCCACGTGCGGTCGTTCATGGACGCGTAGTCCTCGATTGCCTGATACCAGTCAAAGAAGGACACGCAGACGTCAACGCCGTTCTTCTCCTGGTTCGTGGGAATGTTGCTCGGGAACGGATACGGCACGCCGCCGACGCCCTCGCGCGCGCCCGTGCCGCCGCCTGAGATGCCGACGTTGCCGGTAATCGTCGCGATGACGGCGATGGCGCGCGTGACGTTCCCACCGTTGCTGTGGCGCTGCGGACCCCAGCCCTGAATGGTCGCGGTCGGCCCGTCAACGTACAGGTCCGCAAGCGCTCGGATCGTGTCGGCGGGCACGCCGCAGATGGCGGACGCCCATTCCGGCGTCTTCTCGCCCGTGCCCTCGTATGCGCCCGTGCCCTTCAGGTACGCCTCGTAGGACATGTCCTCGTCAACGGTGCAGGCACCGGCCTTGTCCAGTCCCATGAAGGCTGTCGAGGTGGGCTCGGCGGCCTTCGCGTCGTCAAAGAACGTGTCGGAGTAGAAGCCCACGAACTTCTCGCGGATGAGCTTCTCGTCCAGCTTCCCATTCGAATAGAGGTAGTGGATCATGCCTGCGACCAGCGCGTCGTCCGTGCCGGGTCGCACGGGAATCCACTGGTCGGCGACGCCAACCGCCGTGTCAGACAGGATTGGGTCAATCACCACGATATGAGCCTCGGGGTTGTTCAGACGCACTTGCGTGATGAGGAACTGCATGGCAGAACCACTCATGCGCGTGTTCGCGGGGTTGTTACCCCACAGCACGATGTTCTTGGAGTTCACGAGGTCGGTGACCTCGTTGTTGCTCCACGCGTCGCCGTTGAACAACGGCAGCTCCCAGGTGATCTGGCCCGTCGAGTAGTCGCAGTAATGCCGCAGGTACCCACCGTAGCAGTTCATGAGGCGCGCGAAGACCGTGTTGTCAGGCGCCCAGGACTTGGATATCGTCGCGCCAAGCTCGCCCGTTCCGTACTGGATGAAGAACGCGTCGTTGCCGTACTCATCGCGGACGCTGCGCATCGCGTCGGCGATCTCGGAGATCGCCTCGTCCCACGTGATGGCCTCATACAGCCCCTCGCCGCGCTTGGTTCCCGCGACGCGACGCATGGGCGTCTGCACGCGGTCGCCGCTGTAGAGTCGCTGACGGTTCGTGCGGCCGCGGACGCAGCTGCGCATCTGATACATCTTCCCAGGCGCCAGCTCGTCGGAGCCCTCGTTGTCGTTGCCTACGCGCACGACGGTCCCGTCCTTCACGAAGACGCGCAGCGGGCAGCGGCTGCCGCAGTTCACATGGCACCCAGACCAAACGACGTCGTCATGGTCGGGCGCGGAGTCCTTGGGCTCGGCATCGACAACCATAGAGCCGGGGGCCGTTTCCGCCGCGGCGCTTGACGACTCCTTGGCCTTGGCGAGGCAAGCCGTTGAGCCGCTGAGCGCCACGCCCGCACCTAGCAGGCCCGTCATTGCAGCAAACGCGCGACGGCTGATGCTGAGGCCGTCTGTGACCTTCTCGAAGCTCTCAGTCTCATGGATTACTGAGTTATTCTGGCCATAATTGCCCATGGTTCCCCTCTCTTCATCCCCCCGGACACCAAAGACGCCCGCTGCCCGAGCCCACCAGGCGCCGCATGAGCGGCATGCGCCTCATGCAGCCTTGCGCTCCCCAGCGCATCCTTGTGTCGCCGCCCGCAGAGACATCAGCGGGCAGGGCAGTCTTGCGTCCCCATGCCCAGAAGTGTACGGGACCACGGCGCGAATACCAACGAACCAACCCTATGATTTGCCTTGCTGATTTCTGCACCAATTATTGCGCCGCAGGTAAATGGCATCGTTTTTCAACAGTGCCTTCTCGGGTACAATTGCGGAGATGCTCGCGGTGGGTCACAGGGCAATCGAGAGCCGCGCGTCTCGGGGAAGGGGGACCCATGGCTGGGGACGTGGCAACGCTGGGCGCGGAACCACGCGTCGCGGAGGGCGCGCGATCCTCCGAGAGGGACGGCGTTCAGGTCCTCGAGCGCGCATGCGACGTGCTTGAGGTGCTTGCCAGCACGCGAGACAAGGCCGGGCTGTCGGACATTGCCCGCCAGAGCGGTCTGAGCAAGACGACCGCGCACCGCATTCTGCAGACGCTCGTCAAGCGTGGCTATGCGACGCATGAGCAGTCGCAGGGCTACGCCATCGGCCCCAAGCTCTTTGAGCTCGCGACCAGCAGGATCGATGCGCTTGACCTGCAGACCGAGGCCAAACCGCGCATCGTCACGCTGAGCCGCGCCCTTGACCTCACATCCTACCTTGGCGTGATGGACGGCCCGTTCATCTCCATCATCGAGAAGGAGACGTACGCGCGAACGGACGACGACTTCACGCAGGTCGGCAGGCGATATCCCGCCCACTGCTCCAGCATGGGCAAGTGCATGCTCGCCTGCCTCTCAAGCCATGACCTGGACGACCTGCTCTCGGGGTTTGACCTCGTCGCGTTCACCCCACACACGATCACCGACAAGGACGCGTTCCGCCAGCACCTCCGGCAGGTGCGCGAGCAGGGCTGGGCGTCCGACATCGAGGAGTCACGGCTCGACCACCGCTGCGTCGCCGCCCCGGTGTTCGACTACCGCGGCGACGCCATCGCCGTCATCGGCGTGAGCGGCTCCAACGATGAGCTCCCTGACGAGCGGATCGAGACGATCGCCACGCACGTGGTCCATGCCGCGATGGACGTCTCATCCGCCATGGGCTACGTTCCCTGACCTCTCGTCGCGTGACGCCCGCGCGGGCGCGCCCGCGCGTCACCTGGGGCCTGCGGCCCTCCTCGGCCACCCCGTCCGCGC
>CACZRK010000275.1 GCA_902783515.1 uncultured Coriobacteriaceae bacterium
CAGCCGGGCGCCGAGCTGCTCGGCCGCGGCCAGCAGCTGTTCATCACGCAGGGCGCCGTGTTCCTCGGCATGACGGTCATCGGCCTCGTCGCCGCGGCCGGGCGCGTCTTTGACGCCGTCACCGACCCGCTCGTCGGCTCGCTGTCGGACCGCTGCACGCACCGCCTGGGCCGCCGCATCCCGTTCATGCGCTACGCGGCGCTGCCGTTCGGCGTCGTGACCGTCCTCGTGTTCTGCTCGCCCGTCAACGGCGTGAGCTGGGTGAACAACGTGACGCTGCTCGTCATGGTGCTGCTGTTCTACCTGCTCATGACGTGCTACTGCACCCCGTACAACGCGCTCATCCCCGAGCTCGGCCGCACGCAGCGCCTGCGCATCAACGTCTCCACGTACATCTCCACCACGTACTTCCTCGGCACCGTGCTTGCCTACGTCGTGCCGAACGTCGCCGGCCTCCTTGAGCCGAGCCTCGGCGTGGCCATGAGCTTCCGCGTGACGATCGGCATCCTGGCGGCGGTGGCCGTGGCCTGCATGCTCGTCCCGACGTTCGCGATCAGCGAGCGGACCTACGCCGTCACGACGCCCTCGACCTCCCGGATGACGACGAGCCTCGCGAAGACCTTCCGCAACCGCGAGTTCCGCACCTTCGTCGCGTCCGACGTGCTGTACTGGATCGCGCTGACGATGTTCCAGACGGGCCTGCCGTTCTACATCACCGAGCTCATGGGCCTCGACGACGCCATGACGTTCCCGCTGTTCGCCCTGATGAGCGGCGTGAGCTTCCTGTTCTACCCGCTCGTGAACGTCGTCGCGAAGCGCGTCGGCAAGAAGCGGCTCGTCGTGTTCGCCTTCCTGCTCTTTAGCCTCGCGTTCGGCGTCACGAGCCTGGTCGGCACGATGGGCGTCCCCGGCGTGGCGTGGGGCGTGGCCGTGGCGCTGCTCGCGTCGCTGCCGATGGCGATCCTGGGCATCCTGCCGCAGGCCGTGGTCGCCGACATCGCCGAGGCCGACGCCCGTCAGACCGGCGAGAAGCGCGAGGGCATGTTCTACGCGGCGCGCACGTTCGCCTTCAAGCTCGGCCAGTCGGTGTCCATGCTCATGTTCACCTCGGTCTCGCTCATCGGCGGCTCGAACGGCGTCGTGGGCGACGCCGGCATCCGCCTGACCGCCGTCATTGCGTGCGTCTTCTGTCTCGCCGGCGGGCTGGTCTTCACGCGCTACCATGAGCGCGCGACCCTGGCGCTCGCCGCCGAGGAGGCCGAGAGGGCCGGGGACGTCGAGACGGTCGAGAAGGTCGAGGAGGGGTAACCCCATGCATCCCATGCGCACGACCTCGCGGGCGGGGCGCGCCGCGTCTGACGCGACGGGCGCGTCCGGCGAGCTTGACGAGCTTGACGATCTGGTGCCGCGCCGGCTCGTCCTGAGCTACCGGCTCGCGCGCCACGGCAGGACGCCGGGGGACGTCGATCCCGTCAACCCCGTGGGTGACGGCGACCTGACGCTTGCGGCGGGCGCGGTGCGCGCGGTGCACTGCGACGTGCGCGCGGGGGAGCATCAGCTGGGCAACGACGACCTGGAGGTCATGTACGCCTGGGACGGCGAGGTCCTCGTCGTGCGGGTCGAGCCGCACGCGCCGCTCGTGCTGGACTCGATGTCCGTCGCGTTCCCCCACGCCTTCGCCCCCGACGAGCGCGTCCTCATGAACGGCTACCAGTCCTGGACCGACACGTGCGAGCTCGCGCCGAACGCCCGCATGCGCGGCCTGCGCGGCGTCCCCGACGGGATCGTGCGGCGCTACGCGCTGGACGGCGGCGGCGACTACCGCTTCGTGGCGTACTCCAACGCGCGCGGTGAGCTGCACGGCTTTACGTACGCGACGCTGCGGCGCGCCGGCCGGGTGACGCTGCTCGGGTCGCTGGACGAGTCCGACGGCTTCACCCTCGTCAAGGCCGACGCCGCCGCCGGCCGCGTCTGGGTGGAGCGCGAGACGCCCCTGCGCGCGCTGCCTGCCGGCGAGGCCGTCTGCGTCTGTCGGCTCGCCGTCACGCACGGCGACGCCGCCGATGCCGCCGCCACGGGCGAGGGCGGTGCGCC
>CACZRK010000276.1 GCA_902783515.1 uncultured Coriobacteriaceae bacterium
CGGCGGGCGTGGGGCGATCGGGCGCGGCGGCGAGCGCGGCGATCTGGGCGCGATCGTCAGGACGGGTCACGTCAGCGTCGATGCGCTGGCGACCGCCCGGCCGCCCGGCGCGCGTCAGACAGACGGTCGCCAGCGCGAGCAACACGCACGACACGATGAACGGCGGCAGCGTCACGCGCACAAAGTCGACGAGCCCGATGCCGTACGCCGACGTCAGGAAGATGTTCTGCGGGTTGCCGAACGGCAGCACCATGCCGCAGAGGTTCGCCGCGAGCCCCTGGAGCACGAACGTCGGCGCGATCATGTCCGGGCGTCCCGCGGCGAGCAGCACGGCGGCGGCAAGCGGCAGCAGCGCGAGCAGGGCCATGTCGTTCGTCACGAACATCGACGCAACGCCCGTCAGCGCCGTCAGCGCGCCCACGAGGGCGCGCGGGGAGCGCAGGCGGGCGACGACGTGCGCGGCCAGGCGCTCGATCATGCCATCCGAGCGCATGGCGCCGACCACGGCGAGCATGGCAGCGATTCGCTCGAGCGTATCGACGTGCACGTACCCGGCATACGCGGCGTCCGGCGGGACGGCCGCGCAGGTCACGAGCGCCGCGAGCACGGCGACGACCGGCATGGCGTGCGCGCGGACGAAGGCGCGCGGGTCCCGGCACCCCGCCGCGCGGCCATTCGATCGTCGTGCCATTCTCTAACTCATGCTCCTTTTGTAACGTGCAACTCGCGCCCAGGCAGCAGCCGGCCCGCGGGCGCCCCACGTCGCGGCGCGCGCCTCAGGCGGCAGACCTACGACCTGCTCGGCACAAACGCCCTCGCCTCGGCGAGGACGTGACCGCGCGCGGCCGCCACGAGCTCGTTTGCCCAGAACGGCGCGCCGTCCGCACCGACCGACGTCGGCGCCTTGTCCAGCGCGAGCACCCACATCGTGTACACGTGGTCCTTGTCCGGCGGGCACGGGCCCTGATAGCCGACGCCGAAGACGCCGCGGGAGTCGCGGTGGCTCGTGTGCCCCTGATGCAGGCCGGGCAGCCCCGTGCGCGACGCGTCGTCGGGAATCGCCAGTCGGGCGACGGGGCTGCCGTCAAGGCCAAAGTCATACCAGGCGGCCCAGTGGATCCAGGGCAGGCCGCACACGGGGATGCTGTCCCAGTCAAGGAACACCCAGGCAAGCGCGCGCGTGCCCGCCGGGACGTCTTCAACCGCGAACGGGAAGGAGCGCGCGCTCATCCGCTCGTCGTCCCTGTCCTGCGCCGGGGCGTACTTCCCGTAGGCGTCCGGCAGCATGCCGTACTCGTTCAACGCGACCGTGACCTTCATCGTGGGAGCCTCCTCACTCGTCGAACGCGCGGCGTCCCCGCGCGTCACCGCCTGTCACGCCCATGATAAGCGCTCCGCCGGCCGCGCGCCCTACTCGACGGAACCGCCCGCCGCGACGACGTCGGGCGCGACGGCCTGGGCGAGCATCTCCAGGTACGCCTGCGCGCCGTCGGGCGTCAGGTGGGTGGCGTCGTCGTACAGGTAGTCGTCCTCGTGGCCCGCGCAGACCGCCGGCCAGTCCACGTAGTGCACGTTGGGGTGCGCGTCGGCGCAGGCGATCAGGTTCGCGTTCGCGTCGTCCTGGAAGCCCTCCGGATTGACGGTCCCGACGAGGTAAACCTGCTTGGCGGGGTCGACGCTCGCGACGAGCTGCTCCAGCTGGTCGGGGAAGGGCGTCGTGTTGGAGAACGAGGCGAAGATCACCACGTTGCCCACCACGCCCTGCGCCTGGTAGCCCTGGTAGACCGAGATCGCCTCCAGCGGGCGGCGCCCCACGTAGCAGTCCGACAGGCCGTCGGGGAACATGTCGTAGAACGGCGTGTCGCCCGGCACCGAGTCGCCGATGATCACCGGGTCGTACGCGCCGGCCGCGACGATCGAGGGCGCCGCGCGCACGACGCTCGGCGTCGCCGGCAGGGCGCCCGCCGCCGCGCTCGAGGTCCCCGCGGCCCCCGAGGTCCCCGGGGTCCCCGCGGCGGCGATGTCAGCCGCGGTGAGCGGGCCGACGTCGGCGGCGACGGCCGGGTCGGGGGTGACCGCGCCGCCGTCCGCGAGCCAGTCGTCGGCGATCGCGTTCGTGATCATGTCGACGTACGGCTGGGCGCCCTCAGGCCGCAGGTGCGTCATGTCGTCGTACAGCCAGGCGTCCTCGTTGCCGGTCGCCAGGCCGTGCCAGTCGATCACGTGCACATTCGCGTGACGCGATGCGCACGCGTCCAGCTGGTCGTTGATCACGTCCTGCTCGACCTCGGGAATGTGCACGTTCACGAGGTAGACGCTGCGGTCCGGCCCGCAGTCCGCCACCATTTGGTCAAGCGTCTCGTCGGACGGGATGTTGTTGGAGAACGACGCGATCACGACGATCCGCCCGACCACGCCCTGGGCGAGGTAGTCGTCAAGCACCTGCAGCGCCTGGTCCGGCGTGCGCCCGACATAGGAGTCGAGCAGCCCCTCGGGCGCGTGCGCGTACCAGTAGTCCGACGCGTCGCCTGCCACCGAGTCGGCGATGAGGAGCGGCTCGTAGGTCGTCTCGGACGCCAGCCCCGTCAGCGTAATGGCGCCCGTCGTCAGCGCCTGCCGGTCGAGCCCCGCGAGCGCGGGCGCGACGGCGGGCTGGTCGGACGCCTCCCTGAGGCCGCGCAG
>CACZRK010000277.1 GCA_902783515.1 uncultured Coriobacteriaceae bacterium
ACCTAGACAACCAACATCGTAGCCCTCGGGAGTGCGCCACGCTCGTGAGCAGGCCCTATGCCGTTGCACTCAGAATGCTAATCCGCCTGGAAAAACCGGCGCCGGCGCGGGGAGACTCGGGTCGGCGCCCATGTTTGCGCCTTCGCTCACGTGCGTCGACGGCCACATGCGCGCGACCACACACGCGCCGGCGCCCGAGCACGCGCTTGGGCTCCAGCACGGCGTCCACGCGCCCGGGCATGCGCCCGAACTTGCACCCGGGCATGCGCTCGGACGCGCATGTATCATGGGACGCAACGCTCTGCGGGTGGATGCGCGCGAGCCCTCTGCCCCCAAACGGCGGAACCCAAGAGAAGGGCGCGACATGCTGGTACTGGCCATACCCGACGTGCACCTCAAGCCATGGATGTTCTCGGCCGCGGACCGCCTGCTGGCACAGGGCGACGCCGAGGTCGCGGTCTGCCTGGGCGACCTGGCCGACAACTGGGGCAGCGGATACGACACGTCGCTGTACGAGCAGACCTACGACGCCGCCATCGCGTTCGCCCGCAGGCATCCGACGACGCGATGGTGCTGGGGAAACCATGATCTGAGCTACCGGTGGCAGAGGCTTGAGAGCGGCTACTCCATGTTCGCACGCGACACGGTGCGCGCCAAGCTGGAGGAGCTGCAGCGCACGCTCGGCGACGACAATCCGATCGCCTACGTGCAGAGAGTCGACAACGCGATCTTCTCCCACGCCGGCGTGAGCGAGGCGTTCGTGCGCGACCAGGTCCAAGCGCAGGACCACGCCGTGGACGTCGGGGACGTCGACGCGGTGATTCATGCGATCAACCGCCTTGGCGCGCGGCAGATGTGGGGTGACGGGACGCCCATCTGGCTGCGCCCGAACGAGGGCGAGCGACTCTACCGCAAGGACTCGCTGCTCCATGTGGTTGGCCACACCCCGGTCGTGCGCCCAACGGAGGACGGTGGCGCGCTCTACACGGACACCTTCTCGACCTACCGGGATGGTCGGCCCATCGGGTCGGAGGAGTTCGTTCTGATCGAGAGCGAGACGCTGCAATGGCGTGCCGTCAAGGCCGACCGATAGGCGCGCGGCCGGCAAGAGGATCGCGGGGCGTTCCCGGAAGACCACCACGTCAGACAACGCTGCCTTCCGGGCGCAGCGTCATCTCCCAAACGGCATCGGGAGAACCCCCGACGCACGGGCACATGTGCGAACATGCAGTCAGGACGACAGACGCTGACAAGGGGGTCGGACGATGTCGATGACGGTGGCACGTTCCGCGGGAGAAGGTCACCCGCCAGCTCACCCATCAGTGAACGGCAGGCAGAGCGGGCTGGCGAACGACGATGCCGCATGGCGCGCCACCCTCACCCACGAGCTGCGCGAGGGATGGCCGCGCTGGGTCAGCTTCGCCTGCATCTGGCTGTGGACCTGCCTCATGGCCCGCGCCGGGTTCTCCTGCGTGATCGCCCAGTCGATCGGCGGCGTCGCCGCGACGCCCACGTGGTTCGTCCTGTGCGCGACCGTCGCCACGCTCGTGGTGATCGTCTTCCTGAGCGACGCGCTGACGACCGTCGTCGACTCGCGCGGGACCATGACACTCGCGGGGCTGCTGCTCGTCGCCGGAAGCGTCTGCGTCGCGACCGCCGTGCCCACGGCTGGCGGCGCGATGAGGTTCGCGGTCGGCTCCTGCTTGGGCGGAGCGGCGATCGGCTTCCTCAAGATCGGCTGGGGCGAGATGTTCTCGCGGATGAGCCTGCGCGCCGGCCTAATTGACATCGGACTCGCCGTCATGAGCTCGGCGGCGGCGTTCCTTGCGCTGCTCGCCCTGCCTGAGACTGCCCAGCGCGTCGCGCTCGTCGTCGCGGCCGTTCCGTGCGCCTCGCTTGCCGTCCGCGGCGCGCGTCTGCTCGCGGGCGACCCTGTGCCGCCCGCACCGCCAGGTGCCGCCCGCGCCGTGCGGTTCAGCTGGACGCTTCTCCTGCTGCCCGCGCTCGTCGGGCTCTCCGCCGGCCTGCTCAGCGGCGTGCTCGCGGCGCGCGCCTCGCAGGCCACGAGCGCCGTCGCGCTCTGGATGACGCTCGCCGAGCTCGCCGTCGGCGCCTTTCTGCTCGCGAGCAGTCGTGCGCTGAGTGCGCGCTACGGGGTCTCGCAGATCTACGTCGTCGGCCTGATCTTCTCCGTTGCCGGCCTCATCCTTGCGAGCGCGGACGCGGTCCCGGCGTGGGTACCCCGCGTCGTGAACGACCTCGGGTTCTCGACGTTCTACTTCTTCATGGTGGTCTATTGGGGCGACCTCGCGCGGCGCGTGGGCCGCTCCGTCGTGCGCACATACGCGGTTGGCTACGCGTCCATCATGATTGCGCAGGTGCCCGGTCTCCTTGCGGGAAGGCTCGCCGCCGCGTCACCAGAGGGCTCAACGCTTGCGCTCTCGCTCGCCGCGCTCGTCCTCGCGTTCTTCGTGCTCTCGCTGCTCGTGTTCGGCGACTCGCGCAGCGCGCTGCGCCGGTGGCTCACCGCCGGCGAGCCCGCGGAGACCAGCGACGCGATCCCCGAGGCATGCGAGGCGGTGGCGACGCGCCACGCCCTCTCCCCGCGCGAGCGCGAGGTGCTGTCCCTGCTCGCGCGGGGACGGACCGCGAGCTTCATCGGCCGGTCGCTCGGCATCGCGCCGGACACGGCGAAGACCCACATGCGCAGCATCTATCGCAAGCTGGACGTCCACACCCAGCAGGAGCTGATCGACCTCATCGCGGACGAGGCCGCCAGCACTGGAGGCGCGAGCGTCGACCTCTCGCGCCTCCCGTGACCGCCTACATCCCGCGCGTGCCCACCGTGACGCCGTCCAGCACGCCGTTCACGAAGGAGGCCATCTGCGGCGTTCTGCGCAGACTGGGTGCAAACTAGGAATAGTCAAGGTATAGAGAAGGAGGTACGTCATGGCATCAAGGACAGCAGAAGTGAAGTCATACGTATCACCAGAGGTGAAGAGCGAGGCATCCGACGTCTACGCACGCTGGGGCATGAGCCTTTCCGACGCGATAAACACGTTTCTGATCAAGTCGATAGAGGCGGGGGGCCTCCCCTTTGACATGCGTCCCGAACCTCGGCCAGCATACGACCGTTCGACAGTTCTGCCGGTTGATCCCACGTATGGCTCCAGCGTGCTCCCCACTGAGATGAATGATGACGAGGACGGTCTCTATGACAAGCTCCTCTAAAGGCGACGTCACCTTTACGCATGAACCGCGCCCTTGGGAGATCTGGCTCGCGTACGTACGCTTTGCCGACAACCCAAGCGTGGGCAAGGTGCGCCCTGTGATCATCATTGACGGTAGTGCGCCGAGAAGTGGTGTAAGAGACGGGCGGGAGGGGGCATGCCCCCTCCCGCCCGCGCGCGGTCCGGAAGCCCTAGAAT
>CACZRK010000278.1 GCA_902783515.1 uncultured Coriobacteriaceae bacterium
CGTGCTCGTCACGCGCTCGGCAACGGTCCGCGGCGCGCTCGCCGGCCGCCCGTCACGCCGGCGCCCGTCACACCAGCTGCAGGTGCGGGCCACTCGCGTCCTTCGCGTGGTTCGCGAGCCACTCGTTGGCGCGCATGCGGCGGGCGAACGCGCGCAGCTGCGTCATCTGACCGGTCTCCTTGACCGCGCGGACGACCTCCGACTCGCGGCCGGTGGCCTCCTCGCCGACGGTCTGCACCGCCTCGGCGTCGGTCACCGTGATGCCCAGGTGGTCGGCGAGCGCGTCCAGCGCCGCGGCGCGCCGGAGGTTCTCGACGGCCTGCGTGCCGATCTCCTCCTTCAGGGTTGCCTCGTCCAGGCCGGACTGGCGCAGGTAGGACTCGATGCCGAGACCCTGGCGCTGCAGGTCAACGGTGAGCTGCTCGATCAGCTCGTCGCGCGTGCGGTCAACGTACTCCTGCGGGATGTCCCACACGAGGCGCTTCGTGAGCTCGCGCGCGGTGAGCTCCTCAAGCTGGGCGTGCCACTCGGCGTCGGCGTCCTTCTCCAGCGCGGTGCGGATCTGGGAGCGCAGGCCGAGCAGCGTGCCGGCCGACGGGGCGTTCTGCATGACCCAGCCGTCGTCGATGCGCGCGGGCACCTTGCGGTCGATCTCCAGCAGGCGCACGGTGATCTGGGCCATCGCGAACTGCGGCGTCCCGTCCTCGGCGATGCTCACGGGCAGGCTCGCGCTCACGGTCGCGGTCGCGCCGACCTCCATGCCGACCAGCGCCTTGTCCACCTCGTCGGTCAGCGCGCCGCTGCCCACCTCGTAGGGCTGCTGGTCGCTCGTCAGCGCGTCCATCGGCTTGCCGTCCACCGACCCGCGCACGCGCAGCATCACGCGGTCGCCCGCCGCCGCGACGTGCTTGGTGAGGTCGGGCTCGTAGGTCGCCAGCTGGTCGGCGATGCGGTCCAGGTACGCGGTCACGTCCTTGGAGCTGATCGAGCGCTTCTCGGGGAACGCCACCTCCACGGGGTCGTACGAGGTCAGGCTCACCTTCGGCGCCATGAGGGCGTCGGCCGTGAACGTGTAGTCGGCGTCCTCGGCCGGCTTCGCGTCGGCGGCGTACCTCGGCGAGATGTACGGCTCCACGCCGGTGCGCTCCACGGCCTTCGAGAAGAACCTGCGCTGCGCGAAGGACGCGACGAAGTCGTCGAACGCCGCCTGGCCGAGCGTCTCCTTGAGCTGGGACATCATCCGCAGGTCGCGCGGATCGACGCCGACCGTCCGCGCGAGCGCCTCGCGCGCGTCCTGGATCGTGGCGCGCACCTGCTCGGCAGGCACGGTGATGCGGAAGGTCGCGTGCGCGTCGGGGGTCACCGTCAGCTCCACGGCGACGTCGCCTCGGCGCGCGGGATAGCTGAGCTGCGCCGAGTCGCCCGTCTTGGGCACCGGGTGCTCGTAGCTCACGGCCCCGGCGCCCTGCGCGCCCTTCGCGGCGCCGGCGCCCGCGACGGACGCCGACGACGACGCGCCCCTCATGTTGGAAAAGTCCAGAATCTCAGCCACGGTGGCTCTCCGTCCGATCGATGGTGACCGCGCGACCAGCCCCCTGGCTGTCGCCCCAGCGTGCCGCTGTCGCGCGGATGCGTTTCGGGGCTGCTTATACCCGTCATGCGGGCACGTCGCGCGCACGTGCGCCGCCGTCGCGAACTTCGCATGCGGCGTGGAGCCGCCGTCGCGGCCGTCTGGAGACCGGGGTGGCCGCGACGCCGCGTCCCGCGCATCGAGTACCATGGGGACGTCAACCTGACAACGAGAGGAGCCGCCATCATGCCCGTGCTCGTCAACAAGGGCGAAGTCCCCACCCTCACCGCCTGGCTCTTCTACTCGCCGCGCGCGACCGTCGCCCAGCTGCGCGACGCGATCCGCGAGCACGGCTACACGTCCGGCGTGGTGTGCGTCGACCCCGGACAGGGCAAGCCGCGCGAGACCGTGGACGTCCACCTGGCCGTGACGACCGAGGCCGCGCCCTCCCCCGCCGGCGAGGGAGACGAGGGGGCCGAAGGGACGCAGGCCGCGGAGGCCGTCAAGGGCGCCCGCGACACCGAGGACGTCGAGCAGGCCGCGGAGGCGACGCGCGCCACGGAGCTCACCGAGGAGCAGGCCGCCGAGCTGGTCGCCAGGGCGCAGCAGGCCGCTGCCGCCGCGATGCCCGAGATCACGCCCGGCGCCGCGGGCGTGGACGACCTCACGATCGGCCTGACCACCCGCGACGCCGCGCAGCGCTACCTGCGGCCGCGCGAGGTGGACGGCGCGCCCTGGACGCTGAACGTGCCCGGTCTGCCCCAGCTCGCCGACTTCATCGACACGATCCTGGCCCCGTCCGGCGACGCGCGCTGGGTGATTTGGAGCGTGGACCCGAGCGGCATCATGCGCCTCACACCTGCCAAGGACGTGAAGGTCATGGCCGGCAACATCCTGCGCGTCAAGCTGTAGCCTCGCCGACTCGGACCTCGTGCCCGCACACCACACGCACCCATCACGAGCGATCCCGTCTGGAGGAACCCATGAGCAGCACGCACAACCGCCGCGCCGCGAAGCACGGCGCGCCGAACGAGAAGCGGCCGGGAAAGCCGGACGCCGCGACCAGCCCCGCGCCCGAGGGCGTCGAGCAGACCGCGTCCCTTGACGAGGCCTGGCAGCCGGCTGAGCCGACGCATCCGGAGAAGCCGACGCAGCCGGCGCAGACGGAGGAGCCGGCGGAGCCGACGCAGCCCGCCGACGTTGACGGGCATCCTGCCAAGGAGGTCGGGCAGCCCGGCGATGATGCCACGCGGCCTGTCGAGAAGGCCTCGCAGCCTGCCGAGGAGAGCGACGCGCCCGCCCCGGACGCCGCGCACGCTGACGCCGGGGAGGACGAGGAGGAGATCGACTGGGGCGAGGACGGGCGCGAGGACAGCGAGGCGAGCGGGAGCGCGGCCGGACGCGGCGACCGCCCCGAGGGCGAGCTCGGCGAGGACGGCGACGAGTTCGAGAGCCGGCCGGCCGGCGAGCGTCTGCGGTTCGCGCTGTTCGCCGCCGCCGGGGCGCTCGTCGTCGTGCTCGTCGCCGTGCTGCTCGTGCAGGTGCTCGGCCGACTGGACAACGGCCGGTCAGGCGTGGAGCTGACCGAGCCGAGCGAGGTCACGACCTCATCGACGTCATCTGACGCGTCTGCCCCGGCCGATGACGAGCAGGTGGACACGACCGTCCCCTACGCGGCACCGTCCGCAGCGACATCCCAGCTCAAGACCTCCATCGAGGCCGCGACCGCCGGGATGGACGGCGTCTCGGTCACGTACATGGTCGCGGGCAGCCCGTCCGACGGGTTCTCGATCAACGGCGACGTGAGCCACGTCTCGGCGAGCATGATCAAGCTCGCCATCCTCGCCGACCTCTGCGCGCAGGCCGACGCCGGCATCGTCTCGCTGGACCAGACCGTGGAGCTGACCGCCGACGACATCGTGGGCGGGTCGGGCGTGCTGCAGGGCGCCGAAGTCGGCACCTCGTTCGCGCTGCGCGACCTCGCGCTGCACATGATCGCCGACAGCGACAACATCGCCGCGAACATGCTCATAGACGTGCTCGGCATGGACAACATCAACGCCAACGCGCAGGCGCTCGGCCTGACGGGGACGTCGCTGCAGCGGCGCATGATGGACACCGACGCGCAGGCGGCGGGCTACGAGAACTACATGAGCGCCGACGACGCGGCGTCGCTGCTGCAGCGGATCGCGTCCGGGACGCTCGTCAACGCCGAGTACAGCACGTTCGCGCTCAGCCTCCTGGAGCAGCAGACCGTGGACTCCGGCCTCGCCGCGGGCGTCGAGGCGGCGGGCGGCGCGGGCGTGACGGTCGCCCACAAGACCGGCGAGCTCGTGAACGTCGAGCATGACGGCGGCATCATCTACGCGACGACGCCCTACGTGCTCGTGGTGATGACCGAGGGCGTGAGCAACGGCACCGCGATGGAGCTCATCAAGGCCATCTCGCAGCAGACCTACGCCGCGTCGCTCGGCATCGACCCCTCAGCCACGGCCGGCGTCGCGACGATCGTCGCGCAGGCGCAGGCGGCCCAGACCGAGGCGGCGCAGGCGCAGGCGACGGCCGCGATCGTCGCGAGCGAGGAGGAGGCAAACGCGCTCACCGGCCAGGATGCGGGCGCGACACCGGCGGCGGGCGCCGGCGCGGGCGAC
>CACZRK010000279.1 GCA_902783515.1 uncultured Coriobacteriaceae bacterium
CGTCGCGACGACCGCTCAGCAGCTCACGGCAATAGGTCATCTGGTCAAGCAGGCCACGGGTCTTGTCGATAACGCCCTGCAGCTCTTCCTCGATCTTGGAGAACGTCTGCTCGGCGGAGTTCTCGGCCCAGTAGCGGATCTCGCGGGCGTCCTTCTCGGCGCTCGAGCGAATCTCCATCGCCTGGTCGTTCGCGATGCGGACGATCTCCTGCTCGCTCGCCAGCGTGTTGGCGCGGTCCTCGGCGTCGGTCACGATGTGGTCGGCCTTGTCGTAGGCGCCGTTCAGGATCTCGTCACGCTCCCGCAGGACGCGGCGGGCGTTCTGGAACTCCTCGGGCAGCGAGCTCTTGATGTCGTCAAGGATCTCATAGGCGGCGTCGGCGTCGATGATCTTCTTCGTGCCGCCGCCGGTGATGGGTGCCTTGGCGTTGTTGATAAGGTCCTCAAGCTCTTCGATGAAGGCTTCGATATCGCTGCCGGGCATGTGTATCCTTCCGATCTCCAGGCAAGTACGCGCGACTCAGCCTGTCATTTCGCATGTATGATCGACGCGCCATGATAGCAAATCTCGGTGGGCTGGCGGTGCAGGCGCCGTGGCCATCGCATCATCAGAGCAAATGCCCGCCCAAAGGGGGCGGCTACGCCTCCGGCGCCCCTCCCGGCCAGCGCATCGGTCCGTACAGCTCGTGCAGGGCGAGCTCCACGTTGGGCGTCACCAGCCGCGACACGTCCGCCCCGAGCGAGGCGAGCTCGCGCACGGCCGAGGACGAGACGTAGCTGTGCCGGGAGTCCGCCATGACGAACACGACGCTGATGTCGGGCGCGAGCTGGTAGTTGAGGTTCGCCTGCTGCAGCTCGTACTCGAAGTCCGTCACCGCGCGCAGGCCCTTGACGATCGCCGTCACGGCGTGCTCGCGCGCGAAGGCGACCGTGAGGCCGGTGTAGGGCATCACGCGGACGCCCGGCATCGCGGCGGTCGCCTCGCGCGCGAGCTCCACGCGCCTCGCGAGCGAGAACGCCGGGCCGCCGTGCTTGGTCGGCGACTCCGCGACCGCGACGATCACCTCGTCGCACATCATGGACGCGCGCCTGATCACGTCCAGGTGCCCGCGCGTGATCGGGTCGTACGTGCCCGGCACGAGAAAACGGCGCAGCGGTCGCACGCACGTCTCTCGCGCCGCGCGGTCGGCGCTCGTCTGGTCCCCGGCCGTCTGGTCCTCAGTCATCCTGCTCGCCTCGTTTCGTCAGATGGTGTCCGTCGCGTCGGCGTCGGGCGCGTCGCGCAGTCGCAGCACGTCGACGGCCGTCGAGCCGTACGTGCGGCTCGAGAGTGGCTCGAGGTCGGGCAGCGCCAGCCCCGGCGCGTCAGCGCTGCGCTCGTACATGACGACGCACCCGGCGGCGAGCATGCCGCGGCGCGCGAGATCGGCGACGAGCTGGCCGACCTGCGTCGCCGGCATCGCGTAGGGCGGGTCCAGCAGCACGACGTCAAACGGCGCGCCCGGCACGTGGCCGCGGGCGGCGGCCGCGCAGGCGTCGCAGCGCACGACGTGCGCCGCCTGTGACCCGATGCCGAGGCTCGCGAGGTTGCCGCGGATGCACGCCAGCGCGTGCTGGTCCTGGTCGCACAGCGTGGCATGGGACGCGCCGCGCGAGAGCATCTCTATGCCGAGGGCGCCCGAGCCCGCGAAGGCGTCCAGCACCGATCGGCCGTCCAGCGCACCCGTCCGCGCGATCACCATGGAGGCGATCGCCTCGCGCACGCGGTCCGTCGTCGGGCGCGTCGCCTCCCTGCCGGCGGGCGCCTTGATCGTGCGCCCGCGATGGATGCCACCCACTATCCTCATCCGCCGCTCACCTCCCGGAAGACGTCGCCGTAGCGAATCGTCAGCTCGTCGCGAATCGGTCGTGCCTCGACGCCCTCCAGCCTCGGCGAGGCCTCCAGCAGGGCGATCGCGTCGTCGCGCGCAGCCTGGAGCACGTCGCCGTCGCGCGCGAGGTCCACGTAGCGCAGCGTGACCTCGCCCGACTGCCGCACGCCCATGAGCTCGCCGGCGTGCCTGATGCGCAGGTCCTGCTCCGCGAGCTCAAAGCCGTCCGTCGTGCGCTCCAGCGCGCCCAGGCGGTCGCGCGCAGCCTGCGAGCCGCCCGCC
>CACZRK010000280.1 GCA_902783515.1 uncultured Coriobacteriaceae bacterium
GTCGTGCAGGGGCGCAGCATCAAGGACATCGCGGACGAGCTCGTGGTCTCGCGCAACACCGTGAAGTCGCACCTCTCGCACGTGTACGCGAAGTTCGGCGTGCACGCGCGCGAGGAGCTGATGGCCGCGCTCGCAGACGCCGGCGTCCAGGTCCCCTCGGCGTCGCCTCGGTCGGACCCGCGCGACCCTTCTGCGCCGATATCGGGACGCCAGGCGGTTTGACGCGCATTCGTAACCTGCCGACCTGCCGCGTGCCGTACAATGCCCATCTGCGCCCCCCGTGTGGGGGACCGCGGCGCCGCGCGTGAGGCGGTGCCGCCGGCGCGCCCGCTCGGGAGGACGGCGGGCACGACGCATGCGATGACGGGGAAAGGGAAACACACATGGGCTCTGGCGACGTACTCGTACTCCTCGCGATCCTGATCTACTTCATCCTGGTGCTGACGATCGGGTTCATCTACGCGAAGCGGTCGAACTCATCGACGTCCGAGTACTTCCTGGGCGGACGAAAGGTCGGGCCGTGGTTCACGGCGCTGTCCGCCGAGGCGAGCGACATGAGCGGGTACCTGCTCATGGGCATGCCGGGGCTCGCGTACTTCACCGGCGCGGCCGACGTCGGATGGACGGCGATCGGCCTGGCGGTCGGCACCTACCTCAACTGGCTGCTCGTCGCGCGGCGCCTGCGCAAGTACTCGGCGGCCAACGACTCTATCACGGTGCCCGGCTTCTACAGCAACCGCTTTCACGACAGGAAGAACACGGTGGGGACCATCGCGGCCGTCATCATTCTCATCTTCTTCTCCGTCTACACCGGATCGTGCTTCGTGACCTGCGGCAAGCTCTTCAACTCGCTGTTTGGGTGGGACTACTCGCTCATGATGGTCTTCGGCGCGATCATCGTCTTCCTGTACACGATGGTGGGCGGCTACCTCTCGGTCGTCGCGACGGACTTCGTCCAGGGCTGCCTCATGTTCTTCGCGCTCGCCGTGGTCGTGATCGGGTCGATTACCATGGCGGGCGGTGTCCAGAACACGGTGGCGTTCCTCTCCGACATCCCCGGCTACCTGTCCATGACGGCGACGGCCGCGCCCGTGCTCGGCGCCGACGGGCTGCAGGTCGTGCAGGACGGCCAGCCCCTGTTCGGCGGCGCGCAGACGTACGGCGTGCTCACGGTCATCTCGACGCTGTCCTGGGGCCTCGGCTACTTTGGCATGCCGCAGGTGCTCGTCCGCTTCATGGGCATCCGTGACGATGCCGAGATCAAGACGTCGCGCCGCATCGCGATCGTCTGGGTCATCATCTCCATGTTCTCCGCCGTCATGATCGGCATCATCGGTCGCTACCTGATCCCGACGCGCCTGCTCACGCAGTCCGCCGCCGAGAGCATCTTCATCGTGCTGTCCCAGATGCTGCTGCCGTCGTTCCTCTGCGGCCTGGTGGTGAGCGGCATCCTGGCGGCGTCGATGTCCAGCGCCTCGTCCTACCTGCTCATCACCGGGTCCAGCGTCGCCGAGAACATCTTCCGCGCGGTCTTCAAGAAGAACGCGACGGACGACCAGGTGCTCATCGTGAGCCGCATCACGCTCGCGGTCGTGCTGCTCTTCGGCGTGTGGATTGCCTGGGACCAGGACTCGGTCATCTTTACGGTCGTCTCGTACGCCTGGGCGGGCCTTGGCGCCTCGTTCGGGCCGCTCACGCTGTTCTCGCTGTACTGGCGCCGTACCACCAAGCAGGGCGCGATCGCCGGCATGGTGACGGGCGCCGCGATGGTGCTCGTCTGGCACAACCTGATCAAGCCGCTCGGCGGCGTCTTTGGCATCTACGAGCTGCTGCCGGCGTTCCTCTGCGGGTGCCTTGCGATCGTCGTCGTCTCGCTGCTCACGAAGGAGCCCGACCAGAGCGTGCTGGACGAGTTTGACCACTACATGGACGAGACCGCCGCGCCTGCCTCCGACTTTGACACGATGGCGAAGGGCGGACTGGGGGAGTAGAGGCGCGCGCGAGTGCGGGCGAGCCGGGACGGATTCGCGCGAATGGGAGACCCGCGCGCGTGGCGTCTCGCCCGGCCGGGACGGCTTCGTGCGAACGGGAGGCTTTCCCGGGACGGAAACGTGCGTTCGGGAGGGTTTTGCGGAGGCGCAGGTACAGCCCTCGACGATCGGGAGACTCCGCGGCGCCGATGACGGTGCGGGGGCTCGCTCGGAGGTCTCCCATTCGTGCAAGCATGTTCCGAA
>CACZRK010000281.1 GCA_902783515.1 uncultured Coriobacteriaceae bacterium
GTGTGGCTCTTGTGCTTGCCATCGTAGTTGCAGGTGATGGAGCCGGCGCCGATGTTGACGCCCTCCCCCATCTGCGTGTCGCCGATGTAGGACAGGTGCGGCACCTTGGAGCCGCGGCCGATCGTGGAGTTCTTGATCTCCACATGGGTGCCGGCCTTGGAGCCGTCCATGAGATGGGCGCCGGGGCGCAGGTAGGCGCGAGGGCCGCAGTCGACGTCATTGTCGATGACGGCGCCGATGGCCACGGTCTCATCGACGACGGAGCCGTTGCCCACCGTGGTGTCGGTCAGGCGGGTGTTCGGGCCGATCACGCAGTCCTCCCCGATGCTGACGCGACCGGTCAGGATGCAGCCGGGCAGGATCGCGGTGTCACGGCCGATGGTGACGTCGGGGCCGACCCAGACCTGCGTGGGGTCGAGCATCGTGACGCCGGTGGCCATGAGCTCGCCGTTGATGCGGCCCTGCATGACGCGAGTGGCGGCGGCGAGGATCTGGACCATGTCGGTCAGATAGAACTCGTGCTGGGCGTTCGCCTGCGTGAGCTCACCGATGTGCGCGACGAGGGCCTGCGCGTCAAAGCAGTAGACACCCGCGTTGCAGGTGGTGCAGGCCGCCTCCTCGGGCGTGCAGTCCTTCTGCTCCACGATGCGCGTCGCGAAGCCGGCGGCGTCTACCATCACGCGGCCGTAGCCGGTGGGGTTGTCGTAGACCATCGTGAGCAGCGCGCCGCCGCGCGACCCGCGCGCGGTGTGGACGAGCCCGAACAGCGTGGAGGAGCGCAGCAGCGGGGTGTCGCCGCAGAGCACGAGCACGGGGCCCGCCTGGATGCCGGCCTGGTCCATCGCGACGCGGACGGCGTGACCGGTGCCGAGGCGCTCGGTCTGCTCGACGCACTCGACGTCGGGCTGGCCATCCAGGATGGCGCGGACCTCGTCGGCGTGGCTGCCCACCACGACCACGATGCGGCCGCAGCGCGCGTCGCGGGCGGCGTCGACGGCCCATTGGACCATCGGGCGGCCGAGAATCTCGTGGGCGACCTTGGCGTGCTTGGACTTCATGCGCGTGCCCTCGCCCGCGGCGAGAATGATCGCCGTAGCGGACTCACAGCACGAGGGATCAGGGGTCTGCTGTGTCATGAATGCTCCTTCCAGACGATGCGCACCCACCCGCCCGCGAAAACGGCGCGGTGGCGTGCGGTTGCCGGCCTGGGCGGAGGCTGCGAGGTGGCTGGGATAGAGGGATTCGAACCCCCATAACGGGCACCAAAAACCCGGGTCCTAACCGTTGGACGATATCCCAATTGCCACGTGCGTGACAGGCGCTCCGCCATCCACGTGCCTGGCGCGCCATGCGTCGACGCGCGAGGACAGGCGGCGCGGAGGCCGTCGGGGAAAGTCTACCAGCAAGGCGCAGTGCGTCAAGGCGGCAGCAGGGGCGCGCGTTCGATCACCATACGGGCCGGGCTGGGGCGCGGCGCGGGGCGCGGGGCGCGCGATGCGGCGTGGGGCGTTTCGCTGGGCACGCGTGGCCGCACGACACGCCCGCCATTCCCACGAGGCTACCTGCGCTCCCCCTCGGCGCGGGCGTCATCCCCGAGCGCGGCGCACAGGGCGTCGAGCAGCGTGACCGCCGCGCTCTGGACGTCATGGTCGGTGACGGAGCCGTCATAGCTGTTCATGCCCGGCAGCTCCACGCGCAGGCGGCACGGCAGCCCCGGCGCGGACGCGATCGCCGATGTCACCCGGTCGCCGAGCTCGTCCAGGTTGTCGGCGCGCACGTAGAGGGTACCCTCGCCGATCTCCGAGGCGTCGCGAATCTCGGACGTCGTGACCAGCAGCGCCACGTCGTAGGGCGCCATGCGCCGCAGGATCTCGTCGTTGAGGGCGTCAACCAGCACGATGCGGGCGTCCGCCGTCGTGGCGAGCCCGACGTTCCACAGGCGGCTCACGATGTTGCGCGAGATCGGGTCGGTGCCGGTGGCGACGATGCGGTTGCGCTCCAGCACCTCGGCGGCGCGGGACAGGCCGAAGCGCGGCTTGCTGAAGTCGGCGGGCGCGGCCTTGCCCATCCACACGTGGTGAAGGCGGTCGATGGCGTCAAAGGTCTCCTGGAACGCGGTGCCGTCCGGGAAGATGCCGGAGTTCGCCTGGAACTCGCGTACGGCCGCCTCGGTGTGCGGCCCATAGGTGCCGTCGACCTCGCCGCACGAGAAGCCCAGGACGTTCAGGGTCATCTGCAAATGCGAGACGTCGGCGCCATGGAAGGGCGGGACGCGCAGGTAGAGCGTGCGGTCGCCCATCTTGTAGGTCGCGTCCACGAGCTCGACCCAGGTCGTCTCGTCCACGCAGTCGCCGGCGGGAAGGCCCTGCTGGCTGCGGAACGAGCGGACGGCCTTCACCGTCGTGGGCCCGAACGAGGATGCGTCAAGCTCCTCGTCGGCGATGGCGTATCCCAGCGACACGAGACGCTGCTGGACGTCCTCCACGGCAGCGCCGTTCTGACCCGCGCAGATATCCTTCACGCTCTTACACCTCTCGACAGTCATTGCGGTACCCCGGCCACACGTCACGCCCGTGGCCGGCGCACGACGACGCGGAGTCCCCCACGCGCGTCGCGACGTGACACATTTTGCCACAGGGCACGCGCGGGCGCGCCGGTGGGTGTCGCACATGCGTCGCTTCTGTGTCGCGCGCATCCGCCGGATGGCCGGCCGACGGCGTTTTGCGACGTCAGATGCATTGACGCGCATCTTCACGTGTATGGCGGTCGCGTGACGGATCGCGTGACGAGACAAGCTGATTTCAAGCAGATCGACGGGCGGCGTCACAGCTCACGAACTGCGCACGTCCGCGGCGTATGCTGGGCACACCTGCGCGCGTCTGCGCACTCCTGCGCGGGAGTCCGTGAGGTCGCGGGAGTCCGTGAGGTCGATGAGGTCGGGCCGTGGAATCGCCCGCGTTCGACGGCGAGTCTCCAATTCCGAGTGCTCCACTTCCAATAATGGGGTACAACGGGAGGAAGGGGCGCCCTCGGGCGTCTCGACGTCATCACGGGCCTCGTCGGCAGCCGCGCCGACAGGCACCGTTCGGAACGCTGACCCGCGCCATGGGGGCACGCCCTCGTGCGCGAGTTCGGAGGCAGATATGCACATGAATGTTGCCATGAGGGTCGGGCTGATCGCGGCCTTCGCCGTGGTGCTCGCGCTGGGCGTGGGCGTCGCGCACGCGTTCGCCAACGACCAGGCGACGTACGACATCATCCCCGACAACACCTACGTCGCCGGCGTGGACGTCTCGGGCATGACCGCCGACGAGGCCGAGGGCGCCGTCAGCGCCGCGATGTCCGCGGAGGCCGCGAGCGTCGACGTCACGCTGACGACGAGCGACACCGGCGAGACGTTCCAGATCTCGCTTGCCAACGAGGTCACCTACGACGTGGCGAGCGCCGTCGATGAGGCCGTCTCCCTGCGCCATGGCGCGAGCGCCCTCTCACGGCTCGTCGACGGCGGCGACGGCAACGGCGAGCGCACGGACATCGACGTCCACTACACGCTGGACACCTCTAGCGTCGCGGAGCAGATCCAGAGCCTCGCCGCGTCCATCGACGTTCCCGCGGCGGACGCCACCCGCACGTTCAACGCCGACGGCACCGTGACGATCACGCCCGAGACCTACGGCCGTGCGGTCGACGTCCAGGCAACCACGGACGCCGTCCTGGCAACGCTGCAGAACGCGATCGCGAACAGCGGCTCGCTCGAGAACCTCACGTCCACGCAGCTCTCCGCCACCATGACGGTCAACCAGGTCGCGCCCTCCGTCGTGCAGGCAAACATGACGGACTGCATCGTGGTCGACTACGCGCAGTTCCTGCTGACCGTCTACGACAACACCGGCACCGCCATCTGGTCCTGCAACATCGGCTATGGGCGCGGCTGGGAGGACGGCGTGAACTACAACAGTCCCGAGGGCCTGCACTACATCGAGTACTTTGACCCGGCGCCCACCTGGGCCAACCCCGACCCCAACGGCTGGGGCAAGGACTACAAGGCCTACTACGGCCCGGGCGACGAGGGCAACCCCATGGGCAGCCGCGAGATGAAGATCAGCGACGCCTACCTCGTGTTCATCCACGGCGTCACCGACCCGAACTGCATCGGCAACCGCCTGAGCCATGGCTGCATCAACGTGTGGGACAGCCAGGTCATCGAGCTCTATGACCTGCTGTACGCGAACGCGACCGCGCACAACAGCTCCAGCGTCGGTGGCGACGGCGAGCCGATCTACGTGAACTTCATCAACTACCCGGGCTAACGGCCGCACGCGCCCGCAGGTGACGGGCGGGCGTCGGGCGGGCGCGATGCAAGAAAAACCGACCTGTGAGGTCGCCGCGCGAGAAAAGGGCGCGCGTGACCGCACGGGTTGGTTTTTTGTGCGGGCCGGAAGACCCCGGACCGGTAGTACGAAGTGCGGCAACAGTATCACCGCAGGCCGGACTACCTCCGTAATGTGAGAGTCGCCCGAACTCTGGGAATCACGAGTCGGAAAAGCCGAGGCGTGACCGCACGAGTCGGCTTTCTCGACGGCGCGACCGCACGCGCGCCCTTTTATAACGTCCCCCGTGCGGTCAGTGCCCCTCCCAATCAGCCACCAACGCTACCCCGTCGTCATCAGGCCGTCATGCGAGGCTACGCATGGCAACGGCCGCGACCACCGCCACACCTCGCTACGCGAGCAGCCCCGCGGCGCCGAGCGCCCACATGGCGAGCGGCACCACGAGCAGCGCGGGCACGAGGTTGAGGATCTTGAACGTCGTGACCTCGATCATGTTAAGCCCAGTCGCAAGAATCATGAGGCTGCCGGTGCAGGAGAGCTCCAGGATGAGCGCGTCCGACATGAAGGGCGCGATCACCCCCGCCAGCAGCACGACCGCTCCCTGGAAGACGAGCGTGAACAGCGCGGAGCCGAACACCCCCACGCCCATGGCGGCGGTCATCATGATGCCGCTCACGAAGTCCAGCACCGACTTGGTGTAGAGCAGGTCAAAGCCGGCACCCAGACCCGCGTCAAGCGACCCGACGATCGTCATCGCGCCCACGTTCATGACCAGACATGACGTGACGAAGGCGCGGGCGATCGCCGTGCCCTGACCCGGGCCGGTGAGCCGCCCTGTGAGTCGCTCCGTCCAGCGGCTCACGTGCCCGTCGATGTCAAGCGCCTCGCCGACAGCCAGCCCGACCACCGTCGCGATGATCATCACGAGGACGTTCGGCTCGGCGACGGCCCCCTGCACGCCGATGACGATCGTGCACAGCCCGAGCCCACGCATGAGGACGTCCGAGATGCGCTCGGGCAGACCGCGCCGCACGAGCAGCCCGATCGCGCAGCCCGCGACGATCGCGATCGTGTTGACGATCACCGCCCACATCCCGCGCACTCACCCCTTCCGCTCCCACGCCCTTTCGGCCACGCACCCTTCTGACTCCGCGCCCCTTCGTCCCCGCGCCGGCCGCCTACGACCGACGTCCGTCGTCAAGGGGCTTCTCGACGGCGTCGGGGTCGGGGTCGACGGCGTCGGGGTCGGGCTCGACGGTCGGGTCGGCCTTCCCCGTGGCGGCGCGGGCGCGGTTCTTCGCGCGCTGGGCGAGGATGGTGGGGTCATCCTCGAAGTTCGCGTAGATGAGGTCGATGCCGATGATGCCGTCGATGCCGACGAAGCCGTTCGCCGTGGCCTGCGACTCGTCCACCGTGTCCCGCTCGATCGTGATGACGACCTTGCCGACGCTCGACCCGTTCTTGCCGGGCACGGCCCGCAGCGTCTCGTGCACCTCCACGCCGGGGACGGCCGCGAGTGCCGCGGCAACCTGGTCGAGCCGGTCGGGCATGGTCTCGATCACTAAGCTGGAGATGACCATCTGTGTGCGCTCCTCGCGTGTCGTGTCGTGTCATGTAACGTCGCATCGCGTGGCGTGTGGCGTGGCGGCGTATGGCGTCGTGTGGCGGCGCCGCGCCGCGTCTCGTCAGCCCGCTCGTGGGCCCGCACCGTCCGCGCACCCACCGCGCGGCTGGCCCGCGCATGCGTCCGCGCCGCTCACGCGGCATGCCGGACGGAAGAGGCGCCGGGGCGATCACGGTGACCGTCCCGGCGCCTCGCAGATCTCACGTGCGGCCTATCATAGCGCGTCCGCACCGGGCGCGCGCCGACGCGCCCCGGCACGGATGCGGCCGATGCCTCGCCTTACGCCGTGTGGCAGGTGAAGCACTCGGAGTAGACGCCCGCGACCTCGTGGGTCGAGGCGTCGGCGTCCTTGTAGTGGAAGCCGACCATCGCGGGCGCGCCGGGCATGCCGGCGTCTGCGGCGTCGGTCGCGCCGTGGCAGCTGTAGCAGGTCGCGGTGTCGCTGCGCTCCTCCATGCCGAGGTGGCTCTCGGGCGCAGTCACGATGCTGGCCATGACGCCGTCCTTGTGGGAGTTCGCGATGCCCGAGGTCGGGGCCTCATAGGTGACGCCGTCGAGCTTCTGGATGCTCACGCACGTCTTCTTGAAGTCCGGCTCCTTGGACAGCGGGTCGTAGACGTCCTCGACGGCGAGGTTGATCAGCGTCTCCTCCGCAAAGAACGGGGCGAAGACCGAGCCCTTGGGCGGGGCGACGCGGCCGTCGGTGCTGACCTGGATGTCCACCGAACCGTACGCGGAGGACACGCGCACCATGTCGCCGTCCTTCACGCCGAGCTCGTCGCAGTCCTGCGTGTTCATATAGAGCAGGGCCTGCGGCAGCGCGTTGTGCAGCTCGGGAACGCGGCGCGTCATGGAGCCGGTGTGCCAGTGCTCGAGCAGGCGGCCGGTGTTGAACCAGAACGGGTACTCCTCGCTGGGCTCGGTCGCCGGCGGCTCGTACGGGCGGAACACGACGGACGGCTTGTGGTTGGCGCTCTTGTAGAAGCTCATGTCGCCAGCCAGGCCTTCCTCGCCGTACTCCTGGATGTTCAGCTGGTCGTAACCCTCCTTCTGGTCGCCGTTCGTGAAGCGGAAGCGGGTCTCGTACCACTCGCCGTCCACCTCCTGCGCCGGCCAGCACATGCCGTGCTTCTCCAGGATGACGTCGTAGGGCGCGAGGCGCTTGGCGTGCATCTTGAGCGTGGCGTCAAACTTCTTGTCGGTGTCGTCGCAGATGGCCTGGGCGCGCTCGTTCATCTCCGGGTTGGAGAAGACGCGGTACTCCTCCCAGATCTTCTCGCTGACCTCGCGCTCGGTGCCCTTGAACGCGGAGGCGTCCTTGTCGTAGTAGGCGCCGAAGAGGTGGTCAAAGGCGTCCTCGCCGTTGATCTGCTGGCCGTCCAGGACGCGCTTGGCGACCTCCATCATGACCCAGAGGTCCCAGCGGGCGTCGCCCGGCGGGAGCACGGCCTGCTCGAAGACGGCGGTGTGACGCTCGCCGTTGCCGAACTGGCCCTCGCGCTCCATCCACATGGCGACGGGGAACACGACGTCGGCGTAGCGCGTGGAGTTGGTGGGATAGACCTCGTCGACGACGTTGAAGCTGTCGATGATCCCGTTGTGCTCGCCGTCCTTCGCGAGGAAGCGGGTCAGGTTCGGCATCGAGACGGCCCAGTTGTTGTGGGCACTCCACAGGAAGCTGACGTTGCCCTTGCTGAGCTCGCGGAACATCTTGACCGTGTGCATGCCGGGGTTCTGGGCGAGCGGCTCCAGATAGCCCTCGGGCAGGTCCCAGCACGCCTCGGTGTAGCGGCGGTGCTGCTCGTTGGCGACGAGCAGGTCGGCCGGCAGGCGGTGGCTGAAGGTGCCGACCTCGCGCGCGGTGCCGCAGGCGGTGGGCTGGCCGGTGAGCGAGAAGGCGCCCTCGCCCGGGTGGCCTATCTTGCCGGTGATCAGGTGCAGGTTGTGGATGTTGTGGTTCATCCACGTGCCGCGGTTGTGCTGGTTCACGCCCATGGTCCACAGGGAGAGAACCTTGGTGTCGGGCTCGGCGAAGACGTGCGCGAGCTCCTCGATGTCCTCGGCGGGCACGCCGGAGATCTCGCTGGCATAGTCAAAGGTGTAGGGCTTGAGGGACGTCGCGTAGTCCTCGAAGCTGATGGACTCCGTCGCGTCGACCTTGCTGCCGATCTCGGACTTGTCGTAGTCGTCGGCGAAGGAGTTGCCGATGCCCTCGGTGCCGCGCTTGAACTGCAGGTGGTCGGTCACGAACTGGGCGTTGACGTTGCCGCTGGACACCAGGTAGTTGGCGATGGCGTTCGCGATGGCGACGTCCGAGCCCGGGCGGAAGACCAGGACCTTGTCCGCGAGCTTGGAGGTGCGCGTCTTCATGGTCGTCACGTCGTAGAAGCGCACGCTGGAGTCGGCGAGCTTGCGGGCGGCCAGGCGCGAGAAGAGCATCGGGTGCGCCTCGGCCATGTTGGCGCCCCAGGTCACGAAGACGTCGGCGTTGTCGATGTCGTCGTAGGAGCCGCTGGGCTCGTCGGTCTGGAAGACGTTCATGTAGCCGACGACGGCGCTCGCCATGCACAGGCGGGCGTTGCACTCGATGTTGTTGGAGAGCAGGCCGCCCTTCCAGAACTTGGAGGTGATGTAGCCCTCCACGATGGGCTGCTGGCCCGAGCCCCAGAACGCGATCTTGTTCGGACCCTGCTGCCAGGCGGCCTTCATCTTCTCCGCCACCAGGTCAAGCGCCTCGTCCCACGTCGCCTCGCGCAGGCCCTCGTCGGTGCCCTTCGTGGACTTGTCGTCACGGATGAGCGGCTTGGTGAGACGATCGTCGCCGTAGAGGATCTTGGCGAGGTGGTAGCCCTTCACGCAGCAGTTGCCGTTGTTGGAGGCGTTCTGCGGGTCGCCCATGACCGAGGTGATGGTGCCATCGGTGACGCTGGCGAGGATGCCGCAGCCGCAGCCGCAGAAGCGACAGACACCCTGATAGGTGCCGTCAGCGGGAGCGTCGCCCGTCGCGGCGGCCTCCTGCGCGTGTGCAAGAGTGCCCCGGGACTTCTCGGCGGCGACGGTCGCAAGCGTGCCCGCGGCGGCGGCGCTGGCGAGCGCGACGGCAGTGCTCTTGATGAAGGTCCTTCTGGTAACGTCCACTCGTACTCCTCCCAAAGATGCGAATGTGACCGTGACGCGTTGCCCCTTTGATCCGCGTCGCGTCGATCATATCGTACGCAACGATTTCTCGCGAACAAAAGGGTGAGTCTATAGGGTACGCGGCGCATGCTCCGTCGGGGTGAGAAGTGCCGAGAAATCAGAGTTGTTTGGGGTGATTTTTGGCCAGATGGGGCGCGAACGGCGCAAACGGGCGAGTGGTGGGACGGAAGGGGCGAGCGGCGCGAGATCGAGCAGGGCGCGGGGGCTGACCGTCTGGTGGCGTGAGCGTCTGGCGGCGTGAGCGTCTGGCGGCGTGAGCGTCTGGCGGCGTGAGCGTCTGGCGGCGTGAGCGTCTGGCGGCCAGACCGCACGCGCGCCGTTTAAAAAAGGCGCGCGTGCGGTCGCCCTGCGAGAAAAGCCGACGCGTGAGGTCACGGGTCGGGTTTTCCGGCTCGTGATTCCCTGAGTTCGGTAGACTCTCACATTACGGAGGTAGTTCGGCCTGCGGTGATACCGTTGTCGCACTTCGTACTATGGGCCTGGGGTCTTCCGGCCCGCACGAAAAACCGACCCGTGCGGTCACGCGCGCCCTTTCCTCGCACGGCGACCTCACGAGTCGGCTTTTTGTGCACAGCAGAGGCGCACCCCCAGCACCGCGCGCAGGCCATCCCCCTCGCCCGGCGCCAGCACGCGCCCATCCGAGCACGCCCGCCGCACGCGGCGCGCCCGCACGCTACGCGAGGCGCTCCACGAAGAAGTCGGCCATCGCGAGCAGCAGGTCCTTGGCACGCGGGTCAAGGCGGACGCCCTCCAGGTCGCGCTTCGCGTCGGCCGTCAGCTCCAGCGAGTAGGCGCGTGCGTGGTCGATGGCGCCGGCCTCGCGCAGCAGCTTGACGGCGCGCTCCAGCTCGTCGGGGTCGCTCGTGTGGCTGTCCAGGATCTCGCGCAGCTCGCGGGCGATGCGGGCGTACGTCTCCGACTCGCCGGCGCGACCGAGCGCGTACACGACCATCAGCGTGCGCTTGCCCTCGGTGATGTCGTTGCGGAAGTCCTTCTTGGTGGCCTCACGCTCGCCGATCAGGTTCAGCGCGTCGTCCTGGAGCTGGAAGGCGAGCCCCGTCTTCATGCCGAAGGAGCGCAGCGCCTCCACCTGGTCGTCCGAGCCGCCGCCGATGATCGCGCCGCAGGCCAGCGGCACCGCCACCGAGTAATAGGCCGTCTTGTGGCGCGCCATGGTCAGGTAGTCGTCAACCGTGATGTCCCAGCGGTCGTCGCGCGCCCAGCCGATGTCAAGCGCCTGCCCCTCGATCGTGCGCGTCGTCATGTCAACCAGCTCGTTCAGGACGCGCACCTTGACCGCGTCGTCCAGGCGGTCATCCTTCAGGACGCTGCCCGTGACCTGCGACAGCGCAAGGTCGCCGTCGTTGATCGCCAGGCCGACGCCCTGCGTCAGGTGCAGGCACGGCTCGCCGTGACGCAGCTCGCCCTCGTCGGCGATGTCGTCGTGGATGAGCGCGGCGGTGTGGAAGTGCTCGACGGCGACGGCCGCCGACGTGGCGAGCCTCGGGTCGCCGCCCACCGCCGCGCAGCCGATCAGGCAGACAGCCGGGCGATGACGCTTGCCGCCGTTAGCCGCGTAGTGCTCCAGCGGCTCGTACAGGTAGCGGGCGATGTCCGGCGTCGCGCAGTTGCCCGCAAGCGAGTCGGTGTAATAGGACGCGACGAGCTCGTCGATCTTCTTGTAGTACTTGTTGAGGAATTTGGAGAACTGGTTCTCTCTCATGTGACTTCCCGTCTTTGCCCCTACGAATCGCGTTGAGATCCCGAACCTGTGCGCGGTGCGCCTGACAAGCTGGTAGGGGCGGCGGGACTCGAACCCGCATGCCTCTCGGCGGGAGATTTTAAGTCACCTGCGTCTGCCGTTCCGCCACGCCCCCACTCATGAGCACCCTATCACAAAGACTTGTCCCGCCCGTGTCCGCCCGCGCATGCGCACGGTTATTCACCAAGGCGCACTCTGCCGGCACACGCGTGTCGCGGCAGACGTCGAGAAGGTCGCGCGAGGGGCGTGCGCGCATGGGGCGCAGACCGTCGCGGCGCGAGGCGCGCAGGCGACGATCGGAGCCTACTCGACCGCCAGGCATCGGTCGCAGAACGTTGCCGCGTCGGTCACCCGCGCGTCCCACAGCGGGGCAAGCGGGCCAGGCACGCCGTGAGCGGCAGCGTACTCGCAGGTCAGAAGCCCTATAAGCGAGTCTGACTCGCTCGCGACGTAGGCGTCGTAGCCGCCGACGTCCATGAGCTCGTCGATGATCAGGGCGCCCGCGGCGATCACGTCCGCGCGCTTCGGCTGCAGGCCGGGCAGGGCGCGGCGTTGCTCGACGTCCATGGCCAGCAGCCTTCGCGCCAGGTCGCGCACCAGGTCGCGCGGCATGCGACGCAGATGGACGAACGCGGGGTCATACGGCACGAGCTCGTGCGCGACCGCGACGAGCGAGGTCGCCGTGCCGCCCACGCCCACGAGGGTGCGCGGCGCGACGAACGGCGCGGGGGACGCGGGGGACGCGCTCGCGGACGAGGCGTTCGCGATCGCGTCCCCCGCAGCCAAGGCGCCCGCGCCGGCGAAGTCATCGGCGAAGAACGCCCCGAGAGTCTCGCGCACGAACGCGCGAGCCGCCCTCACGCCATCGGTGGGTGGGATGCCTCCCCCAGTTCCGAAGAATCGCTCCGTCACGCGACGGCATCCCACGTCAAAGGAGTGCCCGCGCCCCACATGGAGGCCGTCGGCGTCGCGTCGGCCGCACACGAGCTCGGTCGAGCCGCCGCCCACGTCGGCCACCAGTACGTCCTGCCCCGGGAAGTCGCTCGTGACGCCGAGCAGCGCCAGGCGCGCCTCCACGTCACCGGGGATGACCTGCGGATCCAGGCCACGCGCCCGCAGGGCGCCCAACAGGTCGTCGGCGTTCGCGGCGTCTCGGGCGGCGCTCGTGAGCGTGATCGTGACCCAGCGGGCGGCAGGGGCGCCATCCTCGTGTGTCCCATTGCCCTCGCTGGCCCCGTGGCCCTCGCGGGCCTCGCGCGCGAGCTCCGCGACGCGACGGCCGTAGGCGGTGACGCAGGCGACGGTGCGCTCGATGGCGGCCGCCTCCAGGCGGCCGGTCGCGTCGACACCCATGCCGAGGTTGGTGATGCGCGCCTGGCGCTCGAAGGGGCGCGTCCGCCCGGCCGCGTCGACCTCGGAGACGATCAGCCGCGTGGACACCGTGCCCACGTCGATGGCCGCAAGCGTCATCGCCCCCTCGGCATCCGTCATGGTCTCGCCGGCGCCGTCGGCCGCGCGCCGCGTGCAAGTCTCGTCCATCGGAGCACCCCCGTCCCTCATGCCGCGCGGTGCGGCGAGTCGCGCCCGACGCGCGCGGGCCAGCCCGTCCTCCGCGCGGGGCTATGACACCGAGATGTCGGCGTTCTCGTTCACCACGGCGCTGGTCGTGCCGGACGTGCCGGTCGCGGCAGCCGTGCCGGCCGTGCTCGCAGACGTGCCGGCGGTCGTGCCGGCCGTGGCCGCGGCGTCACCTGACGCGCTGGCGTCTGTCGTCGCCTGGTCGTCGGCGACCACGGCGCCCGGCGAGACGCGCTTGATGTCCTCGCCCGTCACGGCCTTGTCATCGCTGAGCGGGCTGGGCTCGGACACGTGGAAGATCTGGTCCAGCAGGTTGACCGCCCAGCTCTTGGCGGGCTCGGCTGGGTCGCTCTGCGCGTCGGACGACGTCGCCGCGTCATCTGCCGCGGACGCTGCCGTGGCGGAGCCGGCGGACGGGACCGCGACGGCCTTGCCGAGCTGGCTGCCCTGCTCGACGTAGCCGTACTCGGCCGCCTTGTCCATGATGCCCTCGCGCGTCATGAGCGACTCGTTCTCGAAGCGCATCTCGTCGTTGTGCGCCTTCAGCTCGGCGAGCTGCTGCTCGTGGAACGCCTTGGTGCGATAGGCGCTGTAGAGGCCCTGCGCCGGCGGGTACAGGATCGCGACGATCATCGCCGCGACCAGCACGGACGACGCCGCGACGACGAGCCCCTGCCCCACCGTCATCGGCTCGCGCCTGGCGCGCTTGATGGCGCGCTTGATCACGCGGCGCTCGCGCGCGAGCTCGGCGCGGATCTCGCGGTTGCGCGCCCGATCACGCCTGTGCTCCTCGGCGCGCTCGGCGCGCGAGAGGCGGCGCGCGTCGCCCGGGGCGTCGACGCCCGCGTCCTCGCGCGCGTCGCCCTCCCCCACGCGGGTGCGCCGGA